>CACGBL010000006.1:0-49816 GCA_902571355.1 uncultured Synechococcaceae cyanobacterium
CTAGGTTCGTTGCTGATATGGCTTCAAGAAAATGCCCATCTTACTCAGTACAGATTTTGGAGCCTGGATCAAAACCTGTTGAGACAGTTATAACTCTTTTTTTCAAAGAAATTTTCTTCTGATATACAAGAATGGTGGTATAGCAAAAAACCAGGCTCAAAAGAGCCTGGTAATATCCATCCTTCTGAAGATAGTTAGCTTTAAATATTATGCTTTTGGCTTTGGAGGCATGTAACCTTTTAAGCCAGTGCATTCAAGACTATCGATTGTATTAACTCCAGTTTGCGTGTTAGTACCACTAGCTCTCTCACATAATGATTTTCTCTGAGAAAGATCAAGATTTGCATCAGTAAAGTCTGCTCCCTCAATAATTGCTCCATCAAATACGCTTTTCATTAGCTCACCATTAGTAAGATTTGCATCTGTAAAATCAGCATTATCAAAGCGTGTTGCATATGCAATGAGGTCTGTCATATTGGCTCCTTTAAAACTAGAGTTTTTTGCAGTTGTTACGCTCATATATGCGCCTTGAAGATTAGCTTCTCCTAAATCTTGATTAGATAAATCATATTTAACATATTCAGTATTATGAAGGTCAGCACCGTGAAGATCATCTTTTAGTACGTCAACTGATGAAGGATCACTAGGATAGAGTGCGTATGATGAGATTGGATTAAAAAGTAAACCAATAATTAATGGAAGAAAAATAAATAGTCTTTTAAAAGACTTATGTAGTGATGAAAAAATAGAAACCATTTCGATCAACATCAATATAGAAAACCTATGACTATTATTCCATGGGTTGGTCATTTACGACCCTTCTTCTCACGAACTGTTGCAGTTTATTTTATTTCTTCCGTTAGAAAATCTCTTGCAAGCTGAGTATTTGGGAAAACTTTTTGAGCCTCTTTTAGCAAATCGCTTGGCGTAATTGCATTTTTATTGCTATACCTTGGACTTAAATGGGTAATAATTAATTTTTTTGTGTTAGATAGTAATGCTGTTTTGGCAGCCATGATTGTTGTGGAATGTAATTTTTCGTAGGCCATGCTTTCATCTTCTTCTGAAAAAGTCGATTCATGTACTAGCAGATCGGCATTTTTAGATAGTGAAACAGCTGATTCGCTAAAGACTGTATCTGTGCAATAAACAAAACTTTCACCCTCTCTCGGAGGTCCACAGAATTCTTTCCCATCAAATTTCCTACCATCCGCTAATACTACTTTTTTACCTTGCTGCAGTTCTGAATAGATTGGTCCAGGTGCTATTTTTAGAGACTTTGCTTTTTTGATATCAAATATACCTGGTTTATCTTTTTCACTAACTCGATAACCATAAGCAGGTATTTTATGTTTTAGACAAGCGCAGTTAACTTTTATTTTGTTGTTTTCAAATAAGATTTTTTTTTCTGATGCAAAATTTTCAACTTCCACAAAATGCAATGGGAACGATAATTTGCAAAAACTACTTTTAAGTGCAGAATTTATAAAACTTTTCAACTCTGAAGGACCGTAAATCTCAATACCCTGACTATTTCCTGATAAACCTAAGGTAGCCAAAAGTCCAGGTAAACCATAAATATGATCTCCATGCATGTGTGTAATAAATATTTTCTTGATTTGAGAAGATTTAATATTGCTTTTCATTATTTGATGTTGGGTCCCCTCTCCACAGTCAAAAAGCCAAACTTCTGATGACTGTGATAATTTAAGTGCTAGGGAAGAAACATTTCTTGTTAAGGATGGAACTCCTGAGCTTGTTCCTAAGAAGGTGATATTCACTTATTTATGATATTTTTATTTTTATATCTGGATTAAATCTAGACTTTCAGTCAAACTTAGGCAAATTGAGCATTTGTTTTTTAAACAAAGTGATACTTAAATTTAAACATAATTATAGTAAATATTGCCTGATTAGCATTTTATTTATTTGTGTTTTTCATAGTCAAAGTGTTTTTGCATCTAGAGAGCCAAGAATTAGAGTATTGATATCAAAAAATAACAATTTAAGGATTAGATCAGATAGATCAATTCCTTTAATTATAGAGGGCGAATTTTTTTCAAGTAAAAAAATAAAAGGCTTAACTTTGAAAAATGAGAAAAATAGAAAAATTTTATATTTTGATAAAAATAAACAAAAAAAATATGACTTAAAAAATAATCAACAATTTCAAATTAGATCTTTTGATGGAAGAGGTATATGGGTAGGTCAGAAAAGATTTTCTGGTAAGCTTAATCTCTTCGTACTTGATTCTGAAATATTGGTAGTGAATGTTTTAGGAATAGAAAAATACTTAAGTAGTGTAGTGGGCTCAGAAATGCCAACAAAATGGCCTATTGAAGCATTAAAAGCACAAGCAATTGCCTCAAGAACTTATGCTTTAAAGCAAAAGGGAAATAATTTATATGATATAGATTCAACCCAGAAAAACCAAGTCTATAATGGTCTGGAGTCCAGAACTTATAAAACTATCAGAGCCGTTAAAAGTACCAGATCTTTAGTTTTGACGTATAAAAATAAATTAATTAATGCTTTGTTTCATAGTAGCTCAGGTGGAATGACAGAAAATAGTCAAGATGTATGGAAGAATAAATATCCATATTTATCAAGTGTGAAAGATTTTGATAAAAATAATCCAAAATTTAGATGGCAAAAAAAAATTTCGAGTAATGAATTAATAGATTTATTCCCTAAGATTGGAGGTTTAAAAAATATAGATATTCTAGATATTACTAGTACCGGGAGGGTAAAAAATGTAAAACTTATTGGGGTTTATGGTTCTGATCAAATATCTGGGGTAGTTTTAAGAAAAAGATTAGGTCTCAAAAGTAATTTTGTGAGATTTAAATTTTTTGAGGAAGAATTAAACAATAAATCTCCTTCAAAAAAAGGTTTGATAGTTTTTGGTCAGGGATCAGGTCATGGAGTAGGAATGAGTCAATGGGGTGCTAAATATCTGGCGTCTAGAGGCCAAAAAGCTGAAAGAATATTAAAGCATTTTTATAGGGGTGTGCAGATTAAACCTTTTAGAAAAGATTACCTATAGAAGTTATTTAGCATTAAGGACTAATTTTGGATTTATATTAGATAGATCTTTATTTAAGAAGCCTATCCCAAGTAGCGTTTCTTTATTATCTATTACTTTTATAGGTTTTTTGTAGTCAAAAGATTTGCTTCCCTGGAAGTAATTAATATCAACTTTAATTGCTCTTCCAGTTTGCCAAAAATTGATTTCTTCTTCATTATTTAAGACAAATGTTGAAATGTGGTTAAGAGCAGAAATTATTGGAATAATAAAATTTTTTGAGCTTTCTCCTCCCTTTTCTTTTTCCATCTCAGATATTTTTATCGAGTTTTGTTCATCAAAGCCACAAGCTGAAATTCTTTTTAGTTGTAGAAGGCAACCCTCGGAATTAAGAATTTCTCCTAAATCTCTTGCAATTGCTCTTATGTACGTTCCAGCTGAACATTTGATTTTTATTTCTACGATTCCGTTTATTTGGTCCCATTTCATTAAAATAAGTTCGTCTATTTTTACATCTCTTGGTGCTAATTCAAAAACTTCATTCCTGAAAGATTTCTTATAAGCTCTCTCACCATTAACGTGCACACTAGATACTTTCGGCGGAATTTGTTTAATAATTCCTCTAAATCTATTTAAGTATTGATCTAGTTTTTGATCACTGATTTTAGGCCAACTTTTTTGATTAATTATTTCTCCGTGAATATCATCAGTGTTAGTTCTTATCCCTAATTTGATTTGTCCTATGTAAGTTTTACCCTGAGGTAAATATTGAATAAATCTTGTTGCACTGCCTATCGCGATTGGTAATATTCCTGTAACTTCTGGGTCAAGAGTACCTGTGTGACCGACCTTTTTTGTATTAAGTAACTTCCTTATTTGTTTAACACAATCATGTGAGGTACATCCTTTATCTTTATTAATTACTAAGAATCCATCTTTAGTTTCCATTTTTAATATTAAGAATACTTTGAGAAAGATTTATAACCATCCTATGATTTTGTTATCGGAAATTTAGAGTAAGAAATTGAAGAACAATAATATTATTTTAAAAGAGTTTTTAGACAATGCTTTTAATTTGAAATCACATTTAATGGAATACTTATCTATTAGAGAATGTGATTTAGATGGATTCCTTGCAAATGCAAAGATGAATTTAGCAAATTCACATCCTGGAGATGCTTTGAATGATGTTTCCGATTTTTATACTGAAATAGTTGGAGATCGGCATGTAGCTGATTTAGCTGCTTGGCATATCACAAGCAAGGACTACATCGCTGATACTTTAAAACTTCAGCAAAGATTTTCTAGAGATTTGGTTTTAGATTTTGGAGGAGGTATTGGAACGCATGCCTTAGCTAATGCTATGTCTTCAAAAGTTGAGCATGTTTTTTTTGTAGATATTAATCAGACAAATAGAAACTTTGTTGAATACAGGGCCAAGAAATTAGGAGTCGAACAAAAACTTACTTTTTGCAAGACAATTCAAGATACACAAATATCTAAATTTGATACGATAGTTTGCCTTGATGTTTTGGAACATCTTGCTGATCCAGCTTCTCAAATTGAGATTTTCAATGAGTTTATGGATCCTGATTCTATTGCGTTATTTAATTGGTATTTTTTCAAAGGAGAAAAAAATGAATATCCGTTTCATATCGACGACATTCAAATAGTTGAAAAATTTTTTGAGACTCTTCAATCAAATTTTCTAGAAGTATTTCATCCTATTCTTATAACTACAAGAGCTTATAAGAAAATTAGATAACTATATTAACTCTTTTTCTATTTCTTAAATTTCTTTTAATGCTTTCGAAACTTACTGTTCCTTCTTTGAGCGCAAAAAGGGTGTCATCTTTACCTTTTCCTACATTGATCCCGGGCAAGAAAGATGTACCTCTTTGGCGAATTAAAATTGACCCAGCAGTTACTTTTTCTCCTCCATAAGCTTTAACACCCAATCTTTTGGAATTTGAATCTCTTCCGTTTCTAGTAGAACCTGTTCCTTTTTTATGTGCCATTAGAAGTGTTTAATTTGTAGATTTTTCTGATTTTGGTTTAGTCTCTTTTTTAACAGTTTCCTTTTTTACAGAAGACTTGGGAGTGCTTTTACCAATTGTTATAGATTTTACCATAACTCTTGTAAGTTCCTGTCTGTGTCCCATCTTTCTTCTTGTCTTTTTTTTGGGACGCATCTTATATACAAGAATCTTCTTATCTCTTTTATGAGATACTACTTCTAATTCAATTTTTGCATCTTTAACGTAAGGTTTACCAATAGTTATAGATTCTTTGTCCTTTAAAACTAAAACTTTCTCCAGTGTTATCTTATCTTTCTCTTTTGCATTTAACCTGTCTATGTCATAGTACCTATCAACTTCGAACCAAAATTGTTGACCTGAAGTTTCCGCTATTGCATACAATTCATTACTTTCAGAAGAATTGTTTGAGGATTTTTTAGAATTTGTCATATCTTAGAGACGCTACTAGGCTCAAATTAATAATTTGATTAAGCCAAATAAGCAATCATAACAGTTTGTCTATTTTCTTATTTTGTAGTGTAATAAGTCAAGGGTTGTTTTAAATCTTTTATATCAATTAAGGAACTATTACGATGGCAGCACGGAAAACATATATCTTAAAACTCTATGTTGCAGGAAATACTCCTAATTCGATGAGAGCTCTAAATACATTAAGAGAAATTTTAGATAATGAATTCAAAGGAGTTTATGCTTTGAAGGTTATCGATGTACTTAAGCAACCACAACTTGCAGAAGAAGATAAAATTCTAGCCACTCCAACGTTAGCTAAAATTTTACCGCCACCAGTTAGAAAAATAATAGGTGATCTTTCAGATAGAGAGAAAGTTTTAATTGGTTTAGATCTACTTTTTGATGAATTAACTGAAACTGAATATAGTGGGGATAAATAATACATTAAACTTTTAAAATTAAAAATAAATTCAAAATTGATTTTATTTTTGTTTAATTAGCATAAAACTATGAATGATAAGAAATTTGGTAAATCAAATAAAATGCAAGTACAAAAATTACCAACTGGAATAGAAGGTTTTGATGATGTTTGCAGAGGTGGGTTGCCAGTATCTCGAAGTACACTCGTTAGTGGTACCTCAGGAACTGGTAAAACTGTTTTTTCTCTGCAATATTTACACCATGGAATTTGTAATTTTGATGAGCCTGGAATCTTTGTAACATTTGAGGAATCACCCCTAGATATTATTAGAAATGCCGCAAGTTTTGGTTGGGATTTACAAGAATTAATTGATCAAAATAAACTTTTTATTTTGGACGCATCTCCCGATCCTGATGGACAGGATGTAGCTGGTAACTTTGACTTATCTGGTCTTATTGAGAGAATTAGTTATGCAATTAGAAAATATAAAGCTAAAAGAGTTGCAATAGATTCAATAACTGCTGTCTTTCAACAGTATGATGCTATTTACGTTGTTAGAAGGGAAATATTTAGATTGATAGCAAGATTAAAAGAAATAGGTGTGACAACAGTTATGACTACAGAAAGGGTGGATGATTACGGACCAATTGCTAGATATGGTGTAGAAGAATTTGTATCTGATAATGTTGTCTTATTAAGAAATGTTCTTGAGTCAGAGAAGAGAAGAAGAACTCTAGAAGTTCTTAAGTTAAGAGGTACTGTTCATATGAAAGGTGAGTATCCATTCACTATGGGAATGGATGGAATAAGTGTGTTTGCCTTAGGAGCAATGAGATTAACGCAGAGATCATCAAATATTAGAATTAGCTCTGGAGTTAAAGATCTTGATGATATGTGTGGTGGTGGATATTTTCAAGATTCCATTATTCTAGCCACTGGAGCAACTGGTACGGGCAAAACAATGCTTGTATCGAAATTTGTTGAAGATGCTTATAACAATAATGAAAGAGCAATACTTTTTGCGTATGAGGAATCTAGGGCTCAATTGCTTAGGAATGCTACTAGCTGGGGTATAGATTTTGAAAAAATGGAGAGTGATGGATTATTAAAAATCATTTGTGCATATCCTGAATCAACTGGTTTAGAGGATCACTTACAAATTATAAAAACGCAAATTAATCAATTTAAACCAAAAAGAATGGCAATTGATTCTCTCTCTGCATTAGCCAGAGGTGTAAGTTTGAATGCATTTAGACAGTTTGTAATTGCTGTTACTGGTTACACAAAACAAGAGGAAATAGCAGGCTTTTTTACTAATACTGCGGAAGAATTTATGGGAAGTCATTCTATAACTGATTCTCATATCTCAACAATTACAGACACCATATTGTTGCTTCAATATGTAGAAATAAAAGGTGAGATGGCACGAGCATTAAATGTCTTTAAAATGCGGGGATCATGGCATGATAAACGAATAAGAGAATTTATCATTACAAATAGTGGCCCAGAAATAAGGGATTCTTTTTCTAATTTTGAACAAATATTTAGTGGTGCTCCTCACAGAGTTGTGCCTGATCAAAATGTTCAAAATATTTTTAAAGGAATAGATAATAATTAGATAATTTCTTTAATTTCAGAACCTGGAAAGTAATCTGAATTATTAATAGCTTTTGTCAATAATTCATCTTTATCAGATTGTGCCAAGGCTAAATCAAACCAAAACGTTGTTCCTATTCCTAATTCACTAGCCATTCGAATCTCCCCACCGTGTTTTTCAATTATTCCCCGAACTATAGATAAACCTAAACCAGTCCCTTGCTCAGTATGAACTGAATTCTCTACTCTATAAAAACGATCAAATATCTTTTCTTGATCAGGCTGAGATATTCCTGAGCCAGTATCAGCAATCTCAATTCTTACTTTTGGAAGTGGTGAAACTAATTCACATTGAGGGGCTGCATCATTTTTAATACTTGGAGGGAAAGCAGGACAGGAATCTGGCCAAGTATAAGCTCTTATAATTAAGGAGCTATTTTTTGGACTAAATTTCAATCCATTTCCTAGTAAATTATCAAAAACCTGCAAAAGTAAATCAAAATTTCCAAGAATTGGGGGAATAGTTTCCTCTATGTCATGAGCTAATGAAACATTTTTTTCAGAAGCATTAAGTCTATAATTTCTAAGAGTCTGTTCTATTGCTGGTTTTATGTCCATTTGCTCTAGCTGAACAATTTTCCCAGACTCCAATCTAGATAAATCTAATACATCATTTACAAGTCTTGTTAACCTATCAGTCTCTGAATTTGCAATTCCTAAAAATTCTATTTGTTCTTCATCAGAAAGCTGATCTTTTAAATCATGTAAGGTTTCGACATAACTTTTAATATTAAAAAGAGGTGTCCTTAATTCGTGCGATACATTGCTTATGAATCTATTTTGTGCCGCGTTAAGTTCAACTTCTCTTGTTAAATCTTGGATTGTTACAGCAATTCCTTTTAATTCAACTTTATTTGTATCTAAAACTGATTGCAAGACAATTCTTAAGGTTCTTGCTGGTTCTCCTAAACTGAATCTTAAATCATCCTTCTCCTTTTCCCTTTTTAAAATAGATTCTATATTTGTATGTAAGTCATTGGATAAAATTTCGGGGATTTCATTTAAAAAATGTTTACCTTCTAGAAATCTTCCTTCCCAACGAAATAATCTTTTTGCTGTTGGATTAGTAAGTACGATCTTTCCTTGTGAGTCCAATAATATTGCACCATCTGCCATTGTAGCTATTAATGATTGTTGCTTTATTTGTGCCGCTTTTAATTCTTCTATATTAGCTTCATCATAATTTTCTAACTGTGTTGCCATTCGGTTAAATCCATTTAAGAGTTCTCCAAGATCACCTGTCATGGGTAAAGAAATTCTGGATTTAAAATTTCCTCTTGAAATTTCTCTAACACCTCTTACTAATTCTCTGACTGGTCTTGTAATTGTAAGTGCATTAAATACTGCTCCAAGTATTACTAAAACCCAAATAGATATGAACACTGCAATGGTTACTTCTCTCGTTAAAGCAGCACTGGCTAGTGCTTTTTTATTAGGTGTTACTCCCAAGGCTAAAGTTCCAAGATATTTGCCTTTCCACAACATTGGGACAAATACATCTGTCACTTGACCTTGAGGTGTCGCATGCTGTCTAACTAAAGGGAATTGTGGCCTCTTCTTCAATTCTGAAGGGAGTTTTAATTTCCGAGTCAGCTGAAACTGACTGTCTGAGCTTGTTGGTGTAGCACTGATCGGTATCCCAAGTTGAACAATATCTTCAGCATCAGTAAAGAATATATAACGCAGGTTTCGACTTGATCTCCAAAACTTTTCAGCTACATTTGAAATTTCTTTTTTTTGGTTATTAGCGACTAATTCTGTAACATTCCCAGATAACAATAAGCCAAGATCTCGAGCATATCTAGTATCATTCATACCTGCATCTCTTTGAATACTATTTAATGCAAAAAAAGTTATTCCTGTCATTAGGAGGCTTACGACGAGAGTTGCTATGGCTAATAACTTTGTTCTTAAACTGAAACCACTCCACCAAGCAAGAAGTCCATTAATCCAATAGTTTGTATTCATATCTTCATTATCAGTGATGTTATATTCTCTACTTTCTCGATTATTGGTATCCACCATAAGCTTAATTCTCCTTAGAAAAGTTTTTTCTCACTTGATGACCTATGTCATTTCTAAAGTAAATCCCCTCAAAATGAATTTCGTTTAAATTTTTGTAGGCTTTTTCAAAAACTGTATCAAAGTCTTTATCTTGACAAACAATACTTAAGACTCTTCCTCCATCTGTTAATAATTTTCCACTTTCACTAAAAGAAGTACCTGAATCAAAAATTTGACAATCATTTGAATCAATCTTACCTATTTCTATTTGATAGCCAGTTTTATATTCTTGTGGATAACCTTTGGAGGTGGCTATTACGCAACCACTAACTTTACCCGAAGTATTAATTTTTTCTTCACCAGTTAAACTTCCCATTGAGCATTTTTCTAAAATAAATACAAAATTTTGATCCATCAAGGGCATTATTGTTTGGCATTCTGGATCACCAAATCTACAATTATATTCTATAACCTTGGGACCAGATTCTGTGATCATTAACCCAAAATAAATCACGCCTCTATAGTCAATATTTCTTTTATTTAGCTCATTTATTGTAGGTTCAATTATCTCTTTGATAATTCTATCAAGGTAATCTTCAGTTAATAATGGCGCAGGAGAATAAGCCCCCATACCTCCTGTATTTGGACCTTTATCTTTTTCATTAAGTCGTTTGTGATCTTGGGCGGTAGGAAGTAATGTATATTTCTTTCCATCGCATAAAGCAAAAACTGAAACTTCTGGCCCATGAATTTTTTCTTCTAGAACAACTACATTCCCAGAGTTGCCAAATTTTCCATTAAAAATTGTCTCTGCTGCTTTAAAGCATTCATCTTTTGAATTAGGAATAAAAACACCTTTACCTGAAGCTAGACCATCAGCTTTTACTACAAGTGGAATTGATGATGAATTTATTATATTTTTTGCTGCTTCTAAAGAATTGACTTTCCAAAAGTTTGCAGTTGGAATATTTGCGTCTTGCATAAATTCCTTCGCCCAAGATTTGCTAAATTCTAGTTTTGCTCCATCTTTATTAGGACCAAAAACTTTAAAATCCTTTTTTCGAAGAAAATCAGCTAGTCCATTTGCCAGAGGCATTTCTGGTCCAATCACGACTAAATCTATCTTAAAAAAATCAAGCTTCTCGACTAGTTCATTTTTATTATTTATATCAATTTTTATTCTTTCACATTTATTTATTCTTTCTGAACCAGCGTTACCAGGTATTAAATAAACTTTTTTAACTAATTCATTTTTTTGAATAGCCCAAGCCAAAGAGTTCTCTCTCCCGCCATTCCCAATTATTAAAATATTTTCTAATCTAATAAAGTTCCTAGAACTAGGTGAATGAATTCCCATATATTTGTTTTTTAAGGTTATGAGGTTTTGATGAATAATCAGTTAAAATGAAATAAAATCATTTGAAGTTGATCCCTAATAAATATGTTAATTATAAAAAGTAATTTAGTAATAATAATGAGGTATTAAGTTAATGAATAATAAATATGAATTGATTTATGAAGGCAAAGCAAAAAAAGTATTTACTCATGATGATGTAGAAAAAGTAAGAATTGAATTCAAGGACGACGCTACAGCTTTTAATGCATTGAAAAAAGAAAAATTTGAAGGTAAAGGCAAACTTAATTGCTTAATAAGTGCAAGAATTTTCGAGATTCTCATTAAGAAGAATATTCCAACTCATTTTATTGAACTTGAAAATGAAAATACAATGATTGCACAAAAAATAAAAGTAATTCCATTAGAAATTGTTCTTAGAAATACTGCTTATGGTTCTTTGTGTAAACAAACGACTATCAAACCTGGAACTTTCCTATCAAAACCACTTATTGATATCTATCTTAAAAATGATGAACTTAATGATCCTCTTATTACAAAAGATAGAATTCATTTAATGAACATATTAAGCTCGAATGATTTAGAGTTAATAATTAATTTAACTTTAAAAGTTAATAAAATCCTGAAAAGTTTTTTTAAAAATATTCAACTTCAACTTGTGGATTTCAAATTGGAATTTGGTTATGATTTTAAAAATAATATTCTTCTAGGAGATGAAATAAGTCCTGATAATTGTAGATTGTGGGATCTAAACCAAAAAAATGATACAATTGTAAGCCTAGATAAAGATAGATTTAGGAATGATTTAGGTGGTTTAATTGAAGCTTATAGTGAAATTAACCGAAGAATTAACGATTATCTTCAACCTAACTAGATAAATAATGACTTATTAATCTTATTCAAAAATACTATGCAAAAACATTTTTTAAAATTTGGAAAGGTTTTCACAAATGTTGCCTGCACTCCATTGATTTTGATATCAAATAATTCAAAACTGGCTGCTAAGTATTTGCCAAATGACTATAGTCAATCAATAAAAAATTTAGAAATAGGAAACATTAATAATGTTTTTTTTCAATTTAATGATTTCAAAGAAGATAAGAAATTTCTTCTTGCTGAAAATAATAATGAAATTAATGAAGAAAGTGTTGTTATCTCAGAAATAATTATCGAAGGTTGGGAAAATCATCCTGAGGGCAGAAAACTTGAATTGGCTGCATATGATTCTATGAGCATAAAGCCTGGAAGTATTGTTGATAATCGAATTTTAAATCAAGACCTCAACTCAATTTATGCTAGTGGTTGGTTTTCAGGAGTTAAAATAAAGTCTCAAGATGGTCCACTAGGTGTGAAGCTAATAGTAAATGTAGTGCCTAATCCAATTTTGAAAAAAGTTGAACTTAAACCAAAAAACTCTGTAATCTCTAATAAATATGTAGATGATATTTTTAATAATTTTTATGGGACAACTCTTAACTTAAATGAATTTCAAAATAAGATAGAAATAATAAAAAAACGTTATGAAAAAGAGGGTTATTCTTTAGTTAGAATTAGTGGCCCCGATAGAATCTCTGAAAACGGAGTAGTAACATTAAAAGTTTCTGAGGGTATTATATCTGATGTAAAAATAAGATTCCCTGATTCTGATGGTGAATTTATTATTGATGGAAAACCTAGGAAAGGTAAAACAAAAGATTGGGTCATAAAGAGAGAATTAAAAACACAACCTGGCACCATTTTTAATAGAAAAATTTTAGAAGCTGATATCGGTAGACTATATGCCACATCATTATTTGATGATGTCAAAGTTTCCCTTGGTCCTGATAATTTAAATCCTGGTCAAGTCATAATTTTTTTAGATTTGAGCGAACAAAGAACAGGATCATTGACTGGTGGACTAGGCTATAGCAATGGTTCAGGTATCTTCGCCTCAATTGGTTTGCAAGAGTCAAATACACTAGGAAGGGCATGGTCTACAAATTTAAATCTAAATTTCGGAGAATATTCAACCACCTATAATTTTTCATTATCTGATCCATGGATTAAAGGAGATAAACATAAAACATCTTTTAGAACAAATCTTTTTTTAAGCAGAGATTATCCTCAAGAATTTAAAAGTGACAATAATGGGCGCATATACGCAGTAGATGATATTAGTACTTCGACCTCTGATACTTTTTCATCAATAGTTTTAGAAAAAACAGGAGGTGGATTTTCTTTCTCAAGACCATTAAATGGTGGAGATCCATTTAAGGAGGCTAAATGGAGAATTCTTGCAGGAATGAACTTTAAGAAAGTAAAGATGATTGATGGTGATGGGAATAATAAACCTTATGGTGATATGACTCCAACAACAGGAAATATAAATGATATTATCTGCATTGGATTTACTCCAAATGATGGTTCATGTCCTGAAGAAAATACGTTAGTGAGTGTTATCGCGAGTACTTCTAGAAATAATTTGAATAATTCCATCAATCCAACTGCAGGTGATAAATTTAGCTTTGGTACCGAACAATTTGTTTCAGTGGGAAAAAATTCTCCAACTTTTAATAGAATGAGAGCATCATATTCTTATTTCATACCGACAAAATTGATCAATCTAACCAAGGCGTGTAGATCTAGTAAAGCTACTAGTGAAGATTGTCCTCAAGCTATTGGTTTTCAATTTAAGGCGGGAACTATTATTGGGGAATTGCCTCCATACGAAGCATTTTGTATGGGAGGAACATCATCAGTTAGAGGATGGGGATCTTGTGATTTAGCTGTAAGTAAAAGTTTTGTTGAAGGTACTGCAGAATATAGATTCCCTGTTTGGAAAATGATATCAGGAGCTTTATTTGTTGATGCAGGAAGTGATTTAGGATCTCAAAATGATGTCCCAGGAAAACCTGGTAAATTATTGCAGAAATCAGGTTCTGGTTTTTCGCTTGGAGGAGGGGTTGGGGTTAAAACACCAATAGGCCCATTAAGATTAGATATTGCTAGTAAGGACCTAAGTGGAGATATGAGATATACACTTGGAGTTGGATGGAAATTTTAAGTGTTTTCTTGGCCTACTAATTATGATTTCTGCTATACCTTGGCTGGTGCTATCTCCAGAGAAGGTATAGGCCTTCATAGTGGAGAAAAAACAAGAGTTAGAATTTCTCCTTATGAAAAGGAAGGATATTATGTTTCTTTCAAGGATAAACCTGGCGAGATTTTTAAGTTAACTCAAGATTTAATTGGAAGTACCATGCTTTGTACGGCAGTTAAATTGGGAGGGCGAAATTTATATACTATTGAGCATTTACTATCATCAATGGCTGGGTGTGGGTTAAGTTATATTCATATTGAGGTTGATGGGAAAGAGATTCCTCTTTTAGATGGATCAGCAATCCAGTGGGTTAAAGATTTTGAAGAAGTAGGTATAAAAAAGGCACCTCGACCAGATAATTTCTTTCAAGAGATTAATAAATCAATAATTTTAAATAAAGAAGGCTCAGTAATAGCAGCAACCCCTTCTAAAAAAACTACAATTATATCCACAATAAATTTTGCCTATAAAGCAATTGGAAATCAAACTTTTGTGATTGACTTAAGTCCAAAAAATTTTGTTGAAATGATTGCTCCTGCTAGAACATTTGGTTTTAAAGATCAGTTTCAAGAGTTAAGTGAACTTGGATTAATAAAAGGTGGAAGTTTGGAAAATGCCCTCGTTTGTGACGGTGATAAATGGGTTAATCCACCATTAAGATTTGATAATGAACCAATAAGACATAAGATTTTAGACCTAATTGGGGACTTGGCTTTGGTAGGGTTACCTAAGGCTCAAATTTTAGTTTATAAAGGATCACATTCTTTAAATGCGTTATTGGCCTCATCCCTAAAAAATTAACTTTATCTTTAATTGTTTTGGAAAAGAAATTATCCAGTGAAAATAATCAACTGTCCTCTGAGCAAATACTAGGTTTGTTACCTCACAGATATCCTTTCGCACTTGTGGACAAAGTCATAAAGCACATTCCTGGAGAGAAAGCAGTTGCAGTAAAAAATGTAACTATAAATGAGCCTCAATTTCAGGGACATTTTCCTGAGAGACCCTTGATGCCTGGGGTTCTTATTGTTGAATCGATGGCTCAAGTTGGTGGAATCATTGTAACGCAAATGCCTGATCTTCCTAAAGGACTTTTCGTCTTTGCTGGAATCAATAATGTTAAATTCAGAAAACCAGTTGTGCCAGGAGATCAATTGATAATTTCTTGTGAGTTATTGTCTATTAAAAGACAAAGATTTGGGAAGGTTAAAGGCGAGGCTCATGTTGATGGGCAGTTGGTTTGTGCTGGAGAATTAATGTTTTCATTAGTTGATTAGGGATATGGATCATAAAAATAATGAATTTAACTCAAGATTTAGTGGCGTAAAAGTGCACCCAAATGCTTTTGTTGATCCAAGTGCCGAATTACATGATGGGGTTATTGTCTCTCAAGGAGCTATTATCGGTCCTGATGTGACTATCGGGAAAGGAACCGAAATAGGCCCTAATGCTGTTATTTCAGGAAGAACTCAAATTGGTATTAATAATAAAGTTTTCCCAAGTGTTTTTATAGGTCTTGATCCACAGGATCTAAAATATAAAGGAGCCCATACTGAAGTAATTATTGGAGATAATAATACTTTCAGAGAATGTGTAACTATTAATAAGGCAACTGATGAAGGCGAAAAAACAATTATTGGAAATAATAATTTATTGATGGCTTACACTCATATCGGCCATAATTGTGAACTTGGTAATAGGATAGTTTTATCAAATAGTGTTCAAGTTGCAGGCCATGTAAAGATTGAAGATAAAGCTATTATTGGCGGTTGTGTAGGTATTCATCAGTTTGTACATATTGGATATTTAGCAATGATTGGAGGGATGACTAGAGTAGATAGAGATGTACCTCCTTTCTGCTTGGCTGAAGGGCATCCAGGAAGATTGAGAGGTTTAAATAGGATTGGAATTAAGAGAAGTGGTTTAATGGAAAATAAAGATTTTGATTTAAAACTTTTGCAAACTACTTGGAATTTTCTTTTTAAATCTAATGATGCAATTTCAAATTCATTAGAAAAAGTAATGAAAGGAGAATTAGATCTTTCATCTTTAAAATTATGTAGTTTTTTAAAAGAATCAATATCTAAAGAAAGACGAGGACCAATGCCTATAGTGAATGTATGAATAAAAAGATATTTATAAGTACTGGAGAAGTCTCTGGAGATTTGCACGGAAGTTTGTTATCAAAAGCTTTATTAGATGAAGCTAAAAAAAAATCTATAGATTTAGAAATTTGCGGATTAGGCGGGGAAAGGATGAGGAAAGAAGGTGTAAAAATTCTTCAAGATACTACATCAATTAGTGCAATAGGAATTTGGGAAGCTTTACCTCTTATTATCCCAACAATAATAATTCAAAGAAGATTTTATAAATTATTAAAAAAATATCCTCCAGATTGCTTAATTTTGATTGACTATATGGGTCCAAATATAAAAATTGGAACAAAATTAAAAAAATCGAAGACTAAAATTCCAATATTTTACTATATTGCTCCTCAAGAATGGGCTTGGAGGGTCGGTAATAATACTACAACAAATCTAATAAAATTTTCTGATAAAATTTTTGCGATTTTCAAGAAAGAAGCAGCATTTTATAAAAAAAGGGGTGGCAATGTTTTGTGGGTTGGACATCCAATGATTGATTTGACAAAAAAACTTCCTCTAAAGAAATATTCTAGAACCATTCTAAAACTTCGCCCAGATCAAAACATCATACTTTTAATGCCCGCATCAAGACCTCAAGAATTGAGATATATATTACCTACTTTTATGAGAGCGGCTAAAAAATTACAACAAAAATATCCAAGTTTAGTTGTCTATATCCCCTCCTGTCGGATTGCTTTTGATGAAATATTCAAAAAAGCCTTTAGAAAATATCAAGTTAAAGGATTTGTGATTTCTCAAAAAGATTGTGCAAAATTAAAGCCTTATATTTATTCGCTTACTAAAATTGCTCTTTGCAAATCTGGGACAGTAAATATGGAATTAGCTTTATATGGAATCCCACAGATTGTTGGTTATAGGGTAAGTAGGGTAACTGCTTTTATTGCTAAAAAAATTCTCAATTTCAAAGTAAGATTTATTTCTCCTGTAAATTTGTTAGTTAATAAATTAATAATCCCTGAGTTTGTGCAAAGAGAGTTCGACGAAAAGAAAATTTTTTATAAATCTTGTAGGATTCTTGAGGGGAAGTCAGAAAAAATAAAAATTAAAAAAGGTTATGCTTTTCTAAAAAAAGAATTAGGAGAAGAGGGCGTAGTCCAGAGAGCTGCTAAAGAGATTATTAATTCTATTATTTGAACTTTATAATAAAAAAATGAAATACCTCTTATCTCTAATAATTGCTCTTTCAATATTTTTAAACCCTTTAAACGCTTTTGCAGAAGAATTGATTCTTGCAGGAGGTTGTTTTTGGTGTTTAGAACATGATTTACAGTCATTAAAGGGGATAAATTTTGTACAAAGTGGCTATTCAGGTGGAGATTTACAAAATCCTACTTACGAAGATCATGAAGGACATCAGGAAGTGGTTTTGGTTAGCTATGATTCCAAATTGGTAACTTTACCCGAGATACTTAGGCTGTATTTCAGAAATATTGATCCTCTAGACGGCAAGGGTCAATTTTGTGATCGTGGAGATTCTTATAGGCCAGTGATATTTTTCAAAGATGAAACTGAGGAAAGTGATGCAATAAATGCAATTGTTTCCGCCTCTAATGAATTGCGAGTGCCATTAGAAAAAATATCTGTAGAACTAAAATCAAAAGGTCAATTTTGGTTAGCTGAAGAATATCATCAGGATTTTGCTGAGAGAAATGAATTAAAATATAAGTTCTATAGATTCTCATGTGGGAGAGATCAGAGGTTGGATAAACTATGGGGAGATAACGCTAGATCAACAAATCTTTGGAACGAATGATTTAAATATATTTATTTATTTTTAATCCATTGAACAAGAGTTTTAACTCCAAAACCGGTTGCACCTGATGGGTTAATTCCCTTACTCTTGTCAGTCCAACAAGTCCCAGCAATATCAATATGAGCCCATTTAATCTCTTTATCAAAGAATTCTTCTAAAAACAAAGCAGCAGTTATTGAGCCACCTGCTCTAGGCCCTGTATTTTTCATGTCAGCTATATGAGACTTTAAACCTTCTTTATAAGATTTTTGTAAAGGCATTTGCCATAATTCTTCTCCAGACTGGGCTGATGCAGCTTTTAGGTCATTTGCAAGATCATCATTATTGCTCCAGAATCCAGCTACATCATTCCCTAATGCAACAACAATTGCTCCTGTTAAAGTTGCGAGATCTATTATTGAATCAGGTTTTAAATTTGATGCATAAGTTAAAGCATCAGCTAATGTGAGTCTACCCTCTGCATCAGTGTTATTTATTTCAATTGTCTTACCATTAGATGCTTTAACTACATCCCCAGGATGTACTGCAGATCCATTTATCATGTTTTCACAAGATGCCACAATAAAATGAATTTCTAATCCCTTGGGTTTTATTGCCCCAAGTGCTTTTGCTGCTCCTAAAACTGCAGCGCTTCCGCCCATATCATATTTCATCATTTCAATTTGAGAAGCTCCCACTTTCAGATTGTATCCTCCAGAATCAAAGGTTAAACCCTTCCCAACAAGCGCAATCTTTTCTTTTATAGGCCCCTCTGACTTTAAAGTAAGATGTATAAATTTAGGATCTAGATCAGATCCTTTTGCTACAGCTAAATAGGCACCCATCCCTAAATCTTCACAATCTTTTGCCTCTAAAATTTTTACTCCCAAACCATGATCTTTAGCTATTTGAGAAGCTTGTATAGACATTTCCTTAGGAGTAAGGCTATTTGGAGGGGCTGCTACAAGTCTTCTTGCTAGTTCTACACCTTCACATATTTGTGCTGTCTCTTCAAAGCTAATATTCTCAAATTTTTTCAAATTCAAAAACTCTATTTCTTTAAGAACTTGCTTTTCATCTTTTTTCTTATTGAATCTATTGTCCTTATAGCCAGATAATCTGACTGACTCTGCTAATTGATTTATTTCTAGTTGTGAATTTATAAATTCCCAAGGTAGCAAGATGCTCATTTTTTCATTTTTATCAACAGTTTTTCTTACTAGATTTCCTATAGAGTTTTCTATATCACTTTTATTTAGATCTGTTGATTTGCCAAGACCAACTATGAATAAAGTTTCTAATTTTTGATCTAAAAATTCAAAGCTTAAAGTTTTTCCTTTTTCTCCTTTAAATTTTTTTTGAGTAACTTTTTTTAGTAATAATTTTGGGTCAATAACAAATTTTATGTTTTCAATTTGGCTTGCAATTTCTTCCTCTAAAACTCCAAAAATTAATGAAGTACCTTGCCAGTTATCTAGATTTTTTTGGAATGTGGAAAATTGCATTTGTGAAATGGTTTTAATTAACTTTTAATTGTTTGTGAAAGTAGTTGCCCACCTATCTCGAGTTTCTTTATTAAAAGGTGGTAACCATAAATATATCAGTTGCTGCTCTAATTTACGTCTTAATTTTACTTCTTTAGGTACATCTAAGAAGAAACGAATATCTTGGTGACTTGAGAGTTTGTTATGAGCTAGGGCTTCTTTATAGTTCATGAGGTAATTTTTACAGTCATGTTCTCCCTTCCATCTTTTATTGGCTGAATTTGTTTCTCCTATATAAAGGATTATTTTAGAACTCTCCATTGAGTCAATTACAAAATACAATGCTGGCCCATTATGTATATATTGATTGGTTCTCCAAAAGTTCAATGATAATGGCTGCAAGGAAAACGGATCAATTTTTCTTTCATCGGATATTGAATTTATAGGAAGACTTGTTTGGTGCAAAGTTTTATTGTGAGTATCTTTTGAAATTTTGAATTGGTGATTATATATTCTATCCCTCCATTCAGTTAGGATTTCGCCTTTGATTTTTAGATTATTTGAGTGTTGAAAATTTATTGATGTATTTACATTTGAACCAAATAATTCAAATTGTCTATTTTGGTTTGAAATATTATTTACGTTAAATTTTTCCAATATTTATAAAACATGTTTACTAAATTTAATTCTGAAAAAATATAAATCAAAGAATTATTTATAAACTAAAATTTATTAATCTTCTAATCAATTTAAAAGATTCTTGTTATCTTATAATTGAGCCTTAATCTGTGAAGTAAAAAAATAGAAATGGGATTCTTTGAGTCAGACATCGTTCAAGAAGAAGCTAAAAAGCTTTTTACAGATTACCAAGAACTTATGAAACTTGGCTCTGATTATGGAAAATTTGACAGAGAAGGGAAAAAAATGTTTATAAAAAAAATGGAATCTCTTATGGATCGTTATCAGGTTTTTATGAAGAGATTTGAATTGTCTGAAGATTTTCAAGCAAAAATGACAGTAGAACAATTAAAGACACAGTTAAGTCAATTTGGGATTACTCCTGATCAAATGTTCGATCAAATGAATAAAACCTTAATAAGAATGAAGGATGAACTTGATCAAACTTCTTAAAGTTAACGGTTAAAGCTACATGACAGATAATTTAAAATTGCCATCATGGCTGTCAAGAGGAATAGAAGAATATTTTCCCATTAAAGGAACAGATCAAACCTTTTCGGAGATAATTGATCATGCGAAAAAAAATAATAAAAAATTAAGGGTTAAACTTGGCATCGATCCAACTGGAACCGATATTCATCTTGGGCACAGCATATTGTTTAAAAAACTTAGGGCATTCCAAGATAATGGACATATTGCAGTTTTAATTATTGGGGATTTTACTGCTCAAATTGGAGATCCAACCGGAAAAAATAAAACAAGAGTTCAGTTGTCGGAAAAACAAGTTAAGGATAATGCAAAAACATACTTAACCCAACTTGGGATGGGAAAGCCAGCTAATGAATCTATTTTAGATTTTGATGCAAAAGATAGAATAGAAATTAGATATAACAGTGAATGGTTAAAAGGATTAAATCTTAATTCCATAATTGACTTAATGGGGAGTGCAACAGTTAGTCAAATGCTAGCTAAGGAAGAATTTAATAAAAGGTATGCTGCGCAAGTTCCAATTTCTTTGCATGAATTCTTATATCCACTATTACAAGGTTACGATTCGGTAGTTGTTCAGTCAGATATTGAGCTTGGAGGCACTGATCAGAAATTTAATATTGCAATAGGAAGAGACCTTCAAAGGCATTTTAAACAAGACCCTCAATTTGGAGTTCTGCTGCCAATTTTGACAGGTTTAGATGGAGTTAAGAAGATGAGTAAATCTGAATTTAACACCGTCGGTTTGACTGAAGATCCTCTTTCAATGTATTCAAAATTAGAAAAAGTACCCGATAATGTAATACCCACATATTTTGAATTACTTACTGAATTAGATTTAAGTTTTCTGGAAAACTCAAATCCTCGCGAATTACAGAGAAGAATGGCTTTAGAAGTTACTACTTTATTCCATGGGGCCGAAGAAGCATTAAAGGGGCAATCAAACTGCGAAAAATTATTCCTTGGACATAAAGAAAAAGTTGGAGAAATTCCAGAGATTTCTTTAAAAGGAGTAGTTTTTCCAGTAAAGTTTTTCTACTTATTAAGTGCTCTAAAACTTTTCAAATCTAGCAGCGAATCTAAAAGATCTATTAAAGGTGGGGGTGTAAAAATTGATAGTCAAAAAGTAATAAATCCTGATTTAGTTTTTAATTCAAAAAATGATTTGGAAGGAAAAATTTTGCAAATTGGAAAAAAAATAATTAAGAGGTTTGAAAACTGAAAATTGATGAATAACAGATTTAATTCAGAAGATAAAATAATTTTGGCAATTGATGGATTAGATTTAAGTCAAGCGAAATTACTTTTGGAAAAATGTCCTAATGTTAAGTGGGTTAAAGTTGGTTTAGAACTTTTTGTTAGGGAAGGTCCAAGAGTTATTGAAATATTAAAAGGTTTAAATAAAAAAATTTTTTTAGACTTAAAATTTCATGATATTCCAAATACCATGCATGCAGCATGTTTCCAAGTTTCAAAATTAGGTGTTGATATAATTTCTATTCATGCTTCAGCAGGTTTAAAAGCTCTTAAGGATTCGAAAAAAGCATCTTTAGAAGGAGCCACCTCAGTCAGTTTAAAACCTCCATTGGTTGTAGGAATAACTGTTTTAACAAGCTTTTCTCTTAAAGATTTTCAAACTGATCTTGATAGAAATAATTCAATTGAAGAAAATGTATTGAGACTTGCAAAGTTGTCTTTTGATGCCGGATTAGATGGATGTGTTTGTTCTCCTTGGGAGGTAAAAATGTTGAGATCTAGTTATAAGGATAATTTTGAACTTATTACACCAGGTATCAGATTAAATATTGACAATAAAGATGATCAAAATAGAATTATGACTCCCTATGAAGCTATTGATAAAGGCGCTTCTAAGTTGGTCATTGGTAGATCAATTTCAAAAGCTATAGACCCTAATAAAGCTCTAATAGAAATATTTAAATCTATTGATTCTGATTAATTTTGGATTCTTCTCCTTTAAGCAATCTTTTTATGTTTGTTCTATGTTTCCAGATTACTAATAATGCAACAATTAAACTTATAAAAAAGTATGAGTGCATAAATTTACCTAGGTAAAAAAACATAAAAATAGGAAGTAAGATTGCAGCTGAAATACTTGATAAAGAAACAAATTTAGTTTTTGTTAGGACTATTAAAAAAATGCCAAGAGATGCGAGTCCAACTTTCCAAGAAAGAGCTAAAAACATACCTAATCCAGTTGCAACAGCTTTCCCTCCTTTACCTCTAAGCCATATTGGCCAAATATGTCCTGAGATAGCGGATATCCCTGCTATAACTTCTATTAATCCTTGATCTGTGTAATATTGAGCAATTTTTACTGCAATAAGGCCTTTCCCAACGTCAATGATAAATACAAAAAGTGCTGGCCATTTCCCAATATTTCTCAAGACATTTGTGGCACCCGTAGATCCAGAACCTATAGTTCTTAGATCTATATTTTTGAGATATTTTCCAATTAAAAAACCTGTCGGAAGTGATCCTAAAAGATAACTTGCAAAAATTATTAAGATATTCATAAAGGTTAGTTTAGTTCAAGATCATCGTAAATTTCATTATCTGAACCAGCAAATGCAACCCATAATGGGAATTGTAGTATTGGAATTTCAACAGAGGTTTCTGCTGCATCAATGATAATAAATGGCAATTCTTCATTTGCTTCTAATCTATCAGCTCTCTCGATGACGCCTTCAGGCCTTTCAAAAAGAACAATCCCACTATTAGGTCCAAAGTCATCCCTTGTTAGACCAAGTGAATCTTGAAGAATTCTTCTCCATTCACCTAATCGTTCAGGCTGCGAAGCTAAAATAAGAGTCTGAAATTGATCTCCATATAATTCGCCAAGAATAGATATTAAGCCAGCTGATAACAAGGCATTTTTTTGTCGAGATCCTCTACTTTCAAGAGAACCTCTTCCACCCATGTTAAAGAACCAATCATCCATATTTTCTATATCTGAGGAATCAAGACTCCGTCTTAATTTCCAAGGTTCTGCATAGAAGTCTGGTTGTTCTGTGAAACTTGAAAAGCAACTTTTTATAATCTCTTCATCTGGCTTAAATGTCTCGGAAAGAGCAGGAACATTAACTACATTATTTGTGCTATTGTCTTGCTTTTTCTCATCAAGGGGAGAAGGCTTTACGATTATTGGTTGAGAAACTAATTCAAGTTTCTCTACGTTTTGTGAAAGATTCTGCAAAGCTCCAGTTAAGTACTCTTGAAAGCCTTTAACTCTTTTAGCAATATTATCTGACTGTCCTTTAAAATTAGACTCAATATCTTTTTCTAATTCAATTTTTTTTGTTTCTAACTCTTTTATTTCTGTAACTAAAGAATCTTTTTTTGAAAAGAGATCTCTAAAAATTTCATTAGAAATTTCATCTAAAGATTTAGTTGAGTTATCGTTTTTCGGTGTAATTTTTTTACTTTGAGCTGCATTTTTCTTACTAATTTGTTTTGTTTTATCATCTGTAATTGACTTATCTATTTTTAATTCCTTTTCAGGATTATTGTCGGAAATTTCTGTATTGGTCATTTAAATAATTTTGATGATTAGGCAAAGTCTGAATTTTAAGAATTTTTAATTTCCAGGGAGTCAACTTTTTTTATGAGCTCATCTTTTAATTGCTTTGGATTAAATAAAATTGGTAATAAATGAGGACTGGACTTTTCTCTAAAATAAAAAATACCTGGGATTATAGGGAAAAAGAATTTCCATGATATCCAGTTCTTGAATGGAAAAGTTCTAATCTCTTTCCCTAATTGTAAAACGATAAAATCATCATTTGTTATTTTTATTCTTAAGGTGAATGACTGAAATAATAAAAAAAAGCTAAAAGAAGCAAAAACTATTGTTGGCAAAGAACCAATATTCAAAAACAAAAGCATAAAACTTAAAACTATTAGAATCATTGGCAACTGAAATGAAGGAGATATTATTACTGGCTCCTCTTTTTTTGATTTAGTATTAAACATAGGATCATCCAAATAAAATTTGTGTTAGTAATACATCCATTAAAGATACAGTAACGAGAGTCATTACAACTGCACCTGTTGTACTTGTTCCAACTTCTTTTGGACCTCCTTTGGTTGTAAGTCCATATCCACAAGCAATGATTGAGATAAGTAATCCAAACACTACAGATTTTATTAACATTGAAGTTAAGTCTGAACTGGTTAAACTCACATTGCCTGATCTTACAGATGTCCAAAAAACTATTGGAGGAACTTTATAAAAAATTGTGCTCCAAATTTGTCCACTCCATAAAGCTACAGATAAAAACAAAAGACACTGTATTGGAGACATTATTACCATCGATAGTAACCTTGGGACTACCAAATATTGGACTGGTTCGGTCCTTAACATTGTTATTGCCTCAATTTGTTCTGTGACTTTCATAGTGCCCAGTTGAGCAGCATAGGCAGTGGCAACCTTTCCAGTCATTAAAGTAGCAGTTAGAAGAGGAGCCATTTCTCTCGCCATGCCTACGGCTAATAAACCTCCAATTTCACTTGAAACCCCCATACTTGTAAGTTGAGATGCAACTTGAATATTAAAAACTGTACCTGCTGCAATTCCTGTAATTAATACAATTAATAAACTGCCAGGACCTGACTCCATAAGTTGGTCAAAGAGATCATTTTTGGAAATTTTACCCTTAAAGATAAAATTAATTGCTTGCCCACCAATGATTAAGCTGCTTAGAAGTCTTTTGAAAAAATTAAGGTAATACATATCTTTATATTAGTTTGTAATTAATTTTCGATCCCATTTTCGCATTATTAGAAGACCAATTATTACTAATATTGAGGGTATAAACCCAATACATAATCTAATAGTTAATTGTGCTGAGTAGCATTGTTCAATAATATTTAGATCATCATTATCAACAAAGCATGATTGATAACCTGATAAATACAATAAAAATCCTAATAACTGAACACTAAACGCAATACCAATCTTCTGAATAAGTACCATCCAAGCAGTATATAGTCCTGCTGGTTTCTCTGGGTCTTCGTCTATTGCATCAGGAAGTAGTGACCAAGGGATAAGAAAAGCGGTTGAAGCTCCAATACCAATAAGACAGATTATGAAAATTAAAAGAATGAACAGAAATATGTTGCCGGCATTTAGGAATAAACTATCTCCAGCTCCTGAAATTTTTGATAATGAAGGTAAAAATAAAGCTGCTGTACATGAAATAATCCACATAATCGCCCCATAGTTTAACGCTGAAATCCTGTTCAATTTATTTGATACTCTGGTCCATATTTGTAAACCCACTAAAGCGCTAATTTGGAAAGGTATCGGGATCCACTTCGCAATATATGTTGGTACGTTCAGTACATCCTCGACATAGATTAACGCTACTGTTTGCATTAATTGTAAGGCGCACCAGAGAAGAATGTAGAGCGTAATAACTTTTAGAAATTTTTTATTTCTGAAGATCCTTTTGAATTGAAGTGTTATAGCTTCAACTTTTCCTGAAGGCCTTCTTGCTTTTTTTGCGAATGGAGCTAATCCCCAACAAGAAATTAATGTTGCAGCAACCGCAATACATCCGCTTATTTTACCCATTAAAAAATATTCATTATTTGCTGATCCTTCGGAACCTAATACAACTCCAGCAATTATTAAACCAGTTAGTCCTGCAATTATTGAGCCAGTAAATCTAGATGCGTTTAGTCTTGTTCTTATTGCTGTTTTTTCAGAAATTTCAGTAGAAAGAGCTGCGAAAGGAAGATTAATACTTGTATAAGCAGTCATTACGATTATAGAAATTATGGCATAGTAAATAGTCTTGGTTAGCACTGAACCAGTGGGTGTCCACCATATCGCAGCTAAAGAGAAACCAAGGGGAACAGATGCTGCTACCATCCAAGGGATTCTAGGTCCCCATCTTGATTTAGTACGATCACTTAACCATCCAATTAACGGATCATTTACTGCATCCCATATCTTTATTAACATTAATAATGATCCTGCAATAATTACTGGTAAACCAGCAGAAATAAAGAACTTGAAAAGAAAAAAACCAAATTGTGTCGCAACTAAACCTGTGCCTGCATCTCCTAGCCCATAAGAGAACATTAATCTTGTTGTTGATCTAGAAATATTTTTTTTCGAGTGTGAATTTTCCAATCTTTTAACTTTGTTTATTGTTTGATAATGTATTATTGCAATGGTAATTCTATTACTTAATGCGGGCGTGGTTTAGTGGTAAAACCTCAGCCTTCCAAGCTGAAGATGCGGGTTCGATTCCCGCCGCCCGCTTTTACAATAAATTATTTTTTGCCCCAAATACTTCTTCTGAAATGATTAGTAAAGAGCTTCTACTCTTTATTGAAACAGATTTTTCATTAATAGTTAAGGGTTCAAAAATCTCGGATATGCTAGTGTCGATAACTTTTAACCAATTATGTTTACATTTCGGCAAGGGGAAATCGATACTTTTTGAATATGCATTTAAACCTATCCAAACCAGCGGATTAGTTATGCCTTTGTTAATGCTAAAGGCAACTGTGTGAGACCAACTACTCCAATCGGGGCTATCTAACTTTGTCCCATGCCAATGATATGTTGGAATATTTTCATTGGTTTGATTATTAGGGGAGAATGATGGATTGAAAATGTTTATTAGTTTTTTTCGGATTTTTATAACGTATTTAAAATATTCTAATAATTCCAAATCTTGTTGACCATGTTCCCAATTCATCCAGCCCAATAAATTATTTTGGCACCAAGAATTGTTGTTCCCGCCTTGTGATCTTCCTATTTCATCACCCATAAGTATCATTGGAACACCTTTAGAGATAAGTAAACTAAGAGCAAGATTTTTTTGTTGTCTTTTTCTTAAATCATTGATTAATAAGTTCGTAGTTGGTCCCTCACTACCATGATTCCAAGAATTGTTATGGTTATCTCCATCTCTATTTTGTTCTCTATTGGCAAAATTATGTTTTCTATTGAAAGTTACTAAGTCTTTTAGAGTGAATCCATCATGTGAAGTAATAAAATTTATCGACTTTGGAAAAATATTATCTTCTTTATAAATAGATGGCGTCCCTTTTATTTTATCGCTCATATTCCAAGCTGTATCTTTATCCCCCTTCCAAAATCTCCTCAAGTCATCTCTAAAATGACCATTCCAAGTGAAAGTATTCTTAGATGGGAAATCACCTAATTTATATAAACCGCCACAATCCCATGGCTCACTTATGAACTTGATATCGATAAGTTCTGGTTCACATTCTATATCTTCAAAAATTGGAGGATTATCAAGCGGTGAAAGATTTTCTCCTCTTGATAGGGCAATTCCTAAATCAAATCTAAAACCATCAACTCCTAATTCACTCGCCCAACATTTTAAAGATTCAATTATTAGTTTTCTAACTAATCCTCTGTTTGCTGCAATAGTATTACCACATCCGGAGACGTCCTGATAATTTTTATCTTTTCCAATAAAGTAATAAAGATTTTCATCTATACCTTTCCAAGATATTGCTGGCCCTTTTGAATCACCTTCGCAAGTGTGATTGTATACAACATCTAGGATGACTTCAATGTCTGCTTTATGACATTCCTCTACAAATCTTCTAAATTCCTCTCTATTCTTTTCGGCGGATTCATTCGAAAGATATTCAAAATGCGGAGTAAACCAATTAATTGGACTATATCCCCAAAAATTTTTTAGACCATTTGGGGCATCAGTAGGATCAAAACAAAAAATTGGAAGTAATTCAATTGTTGTAATACCAAGTTCTTTGAGATAAGGAATTTTTTTTAAAAATTTCTTAAAACAACTTTCATCTTTATCAGTTGATTCAGTGAAAGCTTTGATATGGAGTTCATAAATAATTGTTTCTTCCCAAGAATGTTTTGGTCTTGGATAATCCTTAAAATTAAATAATTTTCTATCGCAAACAACGCTTTTAAGACAAGAATTAGTATTTTCTTGATTTTTTAATGCATTTTCTCTTTTATAACTTCTCCATCCGGTAATACCCCTTGAACATGGATCAAGTAATACTTTTTTTTCATAGTTATTATTAATTTCATTATTTTTTTGTTTCACTCTAAAAGCATAAATACAACCTTCATCTAGATTTTTTATTTCCGCATGCCAGTATGGACCTGTGTTATGAGTCTCATCTAATTTGAATGTGCTTTTTGGGGAAATAGAGTCCTCTTTCTCAAACAATAAGATTTCTACATATTCTGCATTTGTGGCTACTAAGGAAAAATTAATCCCTTGTGAAGTTAGAGAACTCCCTAAAGGAAATGGTTTACCTTTATTGAGATGAATCACTTTTTCTTTATCATTGATTAGTTAAATATTGAGATAATTTATTTAAATTACTGATATTTGAATAATAGAGGCAAAATTTAAAAAAAAAACTCAAATTTAAGGCTTCATTAATCAACTTTATTAGATCTTGGAGAGTATTAATTTTCTAATTAATTACAATTTCTTCATCCATCTGCTCAGTGCATAAAACGATTTATAGAGAAAGTTTAATAATGAGAAAACTAGATTTTTCTTGATTTCAAAATACAAATTGTGTTTTTTCATGTGATGAGAAGGAAATATATCTGAAAATTAATAAAACATAATAAATAGCTATAATTCTTAAATCATCCCCCCTTTGACATTTTCCCTCTTTGCTAAATGTAGTTAGATTTTTAATGCAAAATCTAGTGCTGCCAATGCTTTTTGCTGTTCTCTAAATGAAGAGGCTATTTTTTATAAATGAAAAAGCGCGGTTATAAGAAATAAATAATTTTGCTAAAAATGTCCCTAAAATTTGTATAAAGCTTTGCGCCGCCGGCATTTTCGGTTGCCGTATTTGTATTTGCTCCATATGATGTGAAAGTTCGAGGTTTAAACTCGATTTAAATCTTTTTTTTAACCCCTAGCTTTAATTTAAATTTCAATGAACAAAGCTGATTTAGTAAATCTTGTTGCAGCTCGTACAGAGCTCACAAAAACGGATGTTTCTTTAGTTGTTGATGCAGCTATTGAAACTATTGTTGATTCAGTAGTGGAAGGCAAAAAAGTCTCTTTACTAGGATTTGGTTCTTTTGAACCAAGAGATCGTTCTGCAAGACAGGGTTTAAACCCTAAGACAGGCGAAAAAATAGCAATACCCGCTAAAAGAGTTCCAACATTCTCTGCAGGTAAACTTTTTAAGGATAGAGTTCAAGGATAATTTTTTTTAATCTATTTCTTCCTTTAATAACAAGGTGCTCTTTTAGGGCATCTTTTTTTTTAAATCGCAAAAAAATGCAATTAGCTCAATGCCCAATACTCTTAACGAGGTATCCAAAATTTTAAAATCTTAAGAAGTAATGAAATGTTTAACTATTTTATTCCTTAAATTTTTGTTGTTATCTAATTTTGTTATGGCTGAAACGATACCAACAAAGTCTAAGATTTTAAAACAATCTAATGCTTGTTTTAAGGATTCTCGAATCCAAATATGTAAAGAATTAGTTTCTGAAATAGAAAAATTTCAATTAGTAGTATTTGACCAAAACAGATTCAAATGTCAATCAAGTTTATTAGGGCTGCAAACGGAAATTATTGAAGCTTATTTTTTTAATAATTTCTCAAATGAGAACATTTCATTAATGATCCCATATGTGATTAAAAATTGTTAATTATTAAAATAATTTATTTTTTTGGAATATTATAAATTTGTTATTTAATTTGTAATGGTAAAAGGTTTTTCTGATAATGAAGTTAAGAATAATACTCAAAATACTCAAATAAAAGAAAAAAAAGGCTTAGCTGGTTTTCTTAAAGGCAAGAAATTTACTTACACTTTGCCAGGCAAGAAACAAATAAATATTTTTGGATCAATAGTAATAGGCTTAAATATCATTTTAGTATTGCTAGTAATCCTGTATTTAAAGAATCAAGAATTCCATGACTTTGTATTTAATGTTGGACGTTAGCTATATTTTTAAATCGGAAGATTTTATTAGATGATATATTTAAATTTTTAGAATATCTTATGAAGGTAGTTAATTTAGTTTCTCAATTATTTTTTTTGTTGATAACTGCTCTATTTTTAATATATTTTCTAACAGGTTATGACTCCGCTTTTGAGGCAGATCAAAATTGTCATTCATATCTTTCAAGTTATGAAAACCCATCTGGAAATTATGGTTGTGATCATGATATTGAGACACATCAGTGGATACTTTACGAGTCTAATGAAAGTAAAGAACCCGCAAAAATTATTAAGAAATTTAGGTACAAGTTTTTATAAATCAATTTTCTTATAAAAAAACTTTGCAGCTATGGTAGAAATAATCGCTGTAACAGCGAAAGTAAGATATTGATATATGCTTCCTTCTAAGTAGATTTTATTTTTATATAGAGGAAAATCTACTAAAGATCCTATAGTACCCCAAATAATTACCCATACTGATATGTATAAGAATACTTTTATTGGATTAGATTTTTTTGCTTTCATCTTTAATTAATACCAAAAATTGAAGAAGTTACAGGTCTGCCGCTAAAAACTAACTCGGTTAATATAAGCATTAAGAATCCGATCATTGCTGCTCTACCATTTACAAGTTCGGCACTGCTATTAAATCCAAAAACATTCTTTACTTCATCTCCCTGATTGTCTACCCATTTTGAGTATTCATTATTAGTTGATGATTTATTAGTAAAATCATCATTTTGATTTTCTATTGGAGAGCCGTTTTCTTGCATAGATTTTTATGTTTTATTCTAGTAATTTTAAACTGATTTATTATTAAATTAAAGTTGAAATTATAAAAAAAATTAAGACAAAAATTATTATCCATAATAATTGTAATCTCAAAATTAATTGACAAATTAATTTAATTTTTTCTCCAGTGCAATTATCTCCATTTGCATTGATCATTGGCTTTTTAATAATCTCATTTTTATATTTACTTTTTCCACCCAATGTTATTCCAGAAATATAAGCAAATATAGCTTCTGAAATCCCAGAATTAGGCGAATCATATTTTTTACCATCAAGATAGCTTTTTTTTATGATTGATCCATACTCATTAATTTTGGGACTAACTAAAGGTAATGTAATTAAAACTAATCTTGAAGGAACAAACGTAAAAATATCTTCGATTTTTGCACTGAAAAAACCTAAATATCTAAAATAATCATATTTGTAACCTATCATTGAATCTAAAGTACTTATGGCTTTATAAGAAAAACCAAGTGATAAAGGCCCTGGCAGAAAAATTGAAAATTTCATAAAAAAAATTCCAATAAAAATCCAAAATAATGGCCCAAATATTCCATCAACAGAATTTTCGGTAAGACTCTCTGTACTTGATCTCAAAAGATGTTCTAAAGAAGATGAACTTACATCCCTACTTACTATCCTTTGTACCTTCTCTCTGATTATTCTCTTATTATGGTCGTTAATTTCTTCGCGTTCTATTAGCTCTGCAATCTCTTTCACACTTGAAATAAGTCCCTTAGTCGCAATACAACTTGAAAGTCCAAAAAAAATTAGCAATCCACCCCAAAAATTATTTCTTGATTGCACATAACTGAGTTCTATCAATTTACCTAAACCAAAACTCATTCCAATTGTGGATATGGCTACTATTAAACCTCCCCAAAACAATATATTTTTATTTTTCCCAAAATTATTTATGAGGCAATCAGAGATTTGTTTTATGTAAAAGCCAATTACTTGAACAGGGTGGATTAAGAATCTTGGATCGCCGATCAATAAATCAAAACCAATCGATCCAAGGATTATTAAAAATAAATTTATTTCAGCCAACTGAACATCGAGCGCAAACCTTTACCTACTTTCTCAATTTCATGTTTTGAGTTCTCTTCTCTTAATTTTGTCATTAAGGGTTTGTTTTTATCGCATTCTTCCACAAAATTCTTAGCGAAAGTTCCATCTTGAATATCTTTTAGGATTTTCTGCATTTCTTTCTTTGTATCACTATTGATAAGTCTTTTACCACTTACATAATCTCCATATTCTGCAGTATTTGAAATGGAATCTCTCATTTGAGATAAACCACCCTTCACCATTAAATCAACAATAAGTTTCACTTCATGTAAGCATTCGAAGTAAGCAAGTTCGGGTTGATAACCTGCCTCTACAAGAGTTTCGAATCCTGACTTGACCAGTTCTGATAATCCTCCGCACAAAACCGCTTGTTCGCCAAATAAATCAGTTTCTGTTTCTTCTTTAAAGTTTGTTTCAAGAATCCCAGCTCTCGTTCCTCCAATCCCTTTAGCGTAAGCCATTGCTAATGATCTTGCACTTCCGGAGGAATCCTGCTCAACTGCAAACAGTGCTGGAACTCCTTGACCGTTCTGATATTCCCAACGAACAGTATGTCCAGGTCCTTTTGGGGCAATCATCACAACATCCACAAAACTAGGAGGTTTGATAAGTCCGAATCTTATATTGAAGCCATGGGCAAAACTTAGTATCTTTCCTTCTTTTAAGTTTGGTTCTATTTCCTTAAGGTAAACATCTTTCTGAAACTCATCGGGGAGGAGAATCATAATCCAGTCTGCTTTTTCGCAAGCTTCAGAAACGCTAAAGACTTGTAGACCATCGCTAATGGCTTTGCTTTCAGACTTACTTCCTTTATATAATCCAACAATTACATCCATACCGCTATCTTTAAGATTTAGGGCATGTGCATGACCTTGTGATCCATATCCAATAATCGCTATTGTTTTATTATTTAAAAGACTTAGATCTGCATCTGTGTCGTAAAAGAGTTGGGTCATTAGTTGTAGCTTCTTTGCGTTTGATAGTTATTATTTTAGACATCAAGGTGGCAATAAACCAAAAAAATTATTAAATTAAAAATTAAAATTTAAATATTAATTTAGAAAGTTTAAGACTGATTTGCTTCGCTTGGATGTGTAATTACTCTATCAATTAATCCATAATTTTTTGCTTCTTCCGCACTTAGAAAATAATCTCTATCAGTATCCTTTTCAATTTTCTCAAATGATTGGCCTGTCATATCTGCCATAGACATGTTTAACATATCTTTAATTCTCAAAATTTCCTTAGCTTCTATTTCAATATCACTTGCTTGACGTTGAGATGTCCCTCCTAAGGGTTGATGGATCATTATTCTGCTGTGAGGTAAAGCAACTCTTTTACCTTTTGTGCCAGCGGCCAATAGAAACGCTCCCATGGAGGCTGCGAGGCCTACGCATATAGTTACTACATCACTTTTTACGTATTTAATAGTGTCATAAATTGCTAAGCCAGCAGTTACTGATCCTCCTGGGCTATTTATATACAGATAGATAGGTTTGGAATTATCATCAGAATCTAGATAAAGCATTTGTGCAACAAGGCTATTAGCAATACCATCATTCACTTCTTGTCCAAGAAAAAGAATTCTTTCAACACCTAGTCTTGTATATATGTCGACCCATCTTTCGTATTGACTTCCGGGAAGTCTGTAAGGCACGCTTGGAGTTCCTATTGGCATGATTTTAAAATAGTTTTGTGAATGTTAAATTTTATTTGGGAGATCTTTTTGACTTGTGAGTATTCTATCGATAACTCCATAATCTAGTGCTTCTTGGGGGTTGAGATAACTCATCCTGTCAGAGTCTTTTGAGAGTTCTTCGAGTGTCTTTCCAGTATTACGAGATAAAATCTCCAGCATTGATTTTTTATTTTTCAAAACTTCCTCAGCTCTTATTTGGATATCGGTTGCTTGGCCTCTTGCCCCGCTTATAGGTTGATGCAAAACAATAGAAGCATGTGGAAGAGCAGCTCTTTGTCCCTTAGTGCCAGATGAAAGAATAACTGCAGCAGTCCCCATTGCTTGTCCAATACATATTGTGTGTACCGGAGGCTTAATGTAACTTATGGTATCGCAGATAGCGAAAGCTTCTGTTTCAAAACCAACCGCGTCACCAGTGTACCAACTTGTACCAGTTGAATTGATATAGAAATAGATTGGTTTTTCTTGATCCTCAAATTCTAAGTAAAGGAGTTGAGCAATGATTAGCTCAGTAACATCCATTCCTAGTTGTCTTTTCGCATCATCATCTGAAAATAATGGTAAACCAAGATAAACAATTCGCTCTTTCAGTAAAAGAGAGGGGAGATCAGGGGGTGGAGTCCTCATAACGGTGTTTTCGCCGTAATAAGGAGCAGATACAGTCATTTGTATCACAAAATTAACATTGAACTGATTCTAGCTAGATTTAACCCTGTGTCGCTGGTGATTTAAAAGATTTGTTTGACTCAGGATTATTTATTAGTTTTCCAAAGACCATTCTTCCAGTGGGAGTTTGTAATGCACCTGTGATGACAATATCTAATCTGCTTCCCACAAAATTCTTTGCCTCATCAATTACAACCATTGTGCCGTCATCTAAATATCCAATACCTTGCATTTTTTCCTTGCCTTCTCTCACAATTTTTATATTAAGTGACTCTCCTGGTTGTACTTCTGGCCTTAAAGCAATAACCAAATCACTCAAATTCATAACTTTTAATTCTTTAACCTCAGCGATCTGAGAAAGATTATAATCAGCCGTAATTAAAGTTCCTGACATATCCTCAGTAATTTTAAGTAGTTTTTCATCTACACCATTACCTTCATACTTTGTTGGGTTTATTACAAGTCTTCTCCCATATAAATCTCTTAATTCTTTTAACAACTTGAGACCTCTTCTGCCTTTAGACCTTTTTTCATTACTGCTTGAGTCAGCTAAAGTTTGTAACTCATCAATTACACTTTGAGCAACAATTAATTGCCCTTCCAAGAGGCCGCAACTTAATAGGCCATTGATTCTTCCATCAATAATTACGCTGGTATCAAGAATTTTTGGACTTGCAGCTGGGAGGATCCCTTCATTGACTAGATATGCATCAGTGCTATTTGGATTGAATAATCTCAATAATGTCCTTCCATGAGTATCTGCTAACTTATAACCAAGCACACCAAAGAAAATGTTGCTTAATATAGCTGCTAAAGGTTTTGCGAAAAAAACCTCTCTAGGGAAGGGAATTAATAGTATTGGAGCAAGTAGGAGATTCGCAACAAGTAATCCTAAAATTAATCCAACGGACCTACTTATTAGTAAGTCCGTTGGCATTGTTCTTATTTGATCAAGAAAAGTCTTTCTAAGTTGAAGGAATACAAAACCAGCAGCTAATCCTACAAAAAAACCAATTATTGCTAAAACAATTCTGAAACCTTCTACATTAGATACCTGTTTGAGTATGTCTACTGGCAATAAATCAACACCAAGCCATCCTGAAGCAGCCCCAGACAATACAAATAAAATTAATACTAAGATATCTGTCATATCTATAATCTACTAGGATTTATTAATTGAGTAAATAAGGATTTTATTTTTTTCGATCCTTAATACTTTTTTGGAGCTTAAAAATGTATTTAGATTATGAATAAGTTTCCAAGAAGTGCTTATGTGCACATTCCTTTTTGCCACAGAAGGTGTTTTTATTGTGATTTCGCAGTTATTCCACTAGGAAACAAAGTTGAAACTTTAAAAGGTTATGGAAGCAAAACTGTTCAAGACTATTTGCAATTTTTATGTAAAGAAATATTGTCAATTAAGCATAAATCACCTCTATCGACAATTTATATAGGAGGTGGTACGCCATCAATTTTAGATCCTACCCAAATCAAAGAATTAATTGATCTTTTTAAAGAAAATTATGGAATTGACTATGGTGCTGAAATCACTATGGAGATTGATCCAGCTAGTTTTACTCAAGATGATCTTTTTGGATTCATTAATGCTGGGATAAATAGATTTAGTCTCGGTGTACAAAGTTTTAATAATCAGATACTTCAAAAGTCGGGAAGGCGTCATTTGAAAGAAGATGCAGAAAAATCTTGTTTATGGTTGAAGAGAGAATATGATTCTGGGTTAATAAAAAGCTGGAGTTTAGATTTAATTCAAAACTTGCCACTTAGTGGATTTAAAGAATGGCAAGATGACTTAGATAAAGCAATAAAATTCTCACCACCGCATCTATCTATTTACGATTTAAATATTGAAAATGGTACTGTGTTTAAAAAATTAGTTAATTTAGGCCAATTAAAACTCCCAAGTGATGAAGAAGCTTTTAGAAATAGTGAATCAACAAATTTAATTTTAAAAAACTCAGGTTATTCAAGATATGAAATCTCAAACTATTGCCTTCCGCGACATCAATCGAGACACAATAGAGTTTATTGGAGTGGTTTAGGCTGGTGGAGTTTTGGTCAAGGTTCCACTAGTTCACCTTGGGGGGAAAAGTTAACTAGACCAAGAGTTAGTAAAGAATACAAAGAATGGGTAACTAGACAATGCGAATATAATTTAGATTCATCCCTAACTAATAAGGAGTTTGTCTATAAAGAACTTGATGAGAAAATAATGTTGGGATTAAGACTCAAAGAAGGCGTAGATATCAAAGAGGTCTTTAAAGAACAAAACTGGGGAAACGAAAAATTTGAGAGCAACTTCAGTAAATTGCTTAAAGAATGGGAAAGGTTTCTTGAAAGTGGACTATTAGTAAGAAAGGGGAATAGATTCTTTTTAAGTGCGCCTAATGGCATGGAACTAAGCAATCAAGTTCTTGTTTCTATGTTTAAGTGGTGGGATGAGATTAATTAAGTCTTTCAGAGTCTACCCATTCTTTTAATTTATCCTTAAATAGTTTCTTGCCCTGGATAATTGGTTGGCAAAATGGTGGTTGATCATCATTGAGGCCTAACAAATCTGCAGTAACTCTTACCTGTCCATCGCAATAATTACCTGCACCGATACCTATTGTGGGAATGGATAAAGAATTTTGTATTTCTTTAGCAAGCAAATCAGGAATATGTTCAAGAACTATTGAAAAACATCCTAATTTTTCAAGAATTGAAGCCTCTTTCTTGATTTTTTCTTGGCTTGCTAAGCTTTCTCCTTGTTTTCTTAATCCAATATTTAGATAGCTTTGTGGTGTAAGACCTATATGACCCATAACAGGGATTCCCATTCTTATTAATCTAGAAATAACTTTTTGTATTTCTGGTTCAGCCCCTTCCACTTTTACAGCTTTTGCATAAGTGCTCTGAATGATTTTCCCCGCATACTCAACAGCTTTATCCTCACCACATTGGTAAGTCAAAAAAGGCATATCTGCAACGACTAAAGGTTGTTCCTCAATTTTCTTCTTAAATCCTCTTGAAACAGCATTAGTATGATAAATTATGTTTTCTAAAGTTAATGGTAATGTCGATTTGTATCCTAAGCAGACCATTGCTAATGAATCTCCTACTAGTACGAGATCTACATTTGCTTGTTCAGCAATAGATCCTGATATGGAGTCCCATGCAGTAAGTGCAATGATTTTGCGAGATTTTTTTTTATAACTAACTAGGTCTGAAGGTAACATAATAAATTTATGTATCTTTTTTAATCAAGAATTGCTAATATATTTCTGACTCGGCCTTTCGCGGTTTTAACACCTAAACCTGGTCAGGACCGGAAGGTAGCAGCCACAAGGGATGCTTGAGGCAGGCGAGATAACCGAGTCACTCTATTTTACCTTTTAACCTATATCTTTTTTATTTTGCCTTAACCTCAAAAACTCAGGAATACTGGCTCCCGAATCTTTATTATCTGAAAAATTATATAAGGGTTGATTAGATAATCTGTTTTTTATTCTTTGCTGGTTTAATGGTTGGGTTGTTTCAAATCCTGTTGCAATTACAGTAACTTGTATCTCCCCTTCCATTGCCTCATCAACCACAGCACCAACAATAATATTTGCTTCTTGATCAACAACATCATAAATAATTTCAGATGCGGAGGTCATGTCTTCTAAAGTCATGTCTTTGCCACCAGTAATATTTATAACGCAACCTTTAGCTCCATCGATTCTAGCTGCTTCTAACAAAGGACTATTCATTGCTGCCTGTGCAGCCTCTATAGCTCTCGATCTTCCTGAACCTATACCTATTCCGAGTAGAGCAGTGCCAGCTTCAGTCATAACTGATCTTATGTCTGCAAAATCAACATTAACTAATCCTGGGCAAGTAATTATGTCACTTATGCCTTTGACGCCCATCCTTAGAACATCATCAGCATTCCTAAATGCTTCTTGAAGAGGAGCTCCTGCTATAACGTCTTTTAATCGGTCATTTGGAATAACTATAAGAGTATCAACGTTTTCAGCTAGTCTTGCGATCCCCTCCTCTGCTTGCCGCATTCTTCTTTTCCCTTCAAAAGAAAACGGTTTGGTTACTATACCGACTGTTAGAGCTCCACTTTGTTTGGCAACTTCTGCAACAACGGGAGCTGCACCTGTACCAGTTCCCCCACCCATTCCAGCCGCTATAAAAACTAGATCAGATCCCTCTAAAGCTTGTTGAAGCTCTTCTTTGGATTCTTCGGCTGCTTTTTGCCCAATACTTGGATTACCTCCTGCACCTAAACCTCTAGTGAGGTTTTGTCCAAGTTGAACCCTACTTTCTGCAGAAGATTGAAGTAAGGCTTGTGCATCTGTATTGAGAACTCTAAATGAAACACCTTCTAAATCACTATTTATCATTCTATTGACTGCATTACTGCCACCACCACCTACACCAATAACTTCTATTTTGGCATTTTGGCTTGGAAGGATTTCTCTCGATTGATCAAAGGTTGGATTGTTACCGAAGCTCATCTCTTAATAAGAATCTATTACTAGTATTGGGTGCATTATGAACTTACTGCGCTCATATGTAGGAATTTGTTGAGGAAAATCCTAAAAATATTTATTTATTAAATATTTTGTTTTGAATGCAAAACCCATATCAACACTACAATAATTAAAAAAAATTACTCAAAATCCTTTTTCAAATATTAGGGTTTGAACACTTTTATTTTTGGTTTATCTGGATTAGTAAGATCAATACTATCTATTTTTTTTGAAAAGCTACTTTTCTTAAATTCATTTTTGAGATTATTGATTATTTGTAATTGATAGTTGATTAAGTTTGGCCTTAATCCTAAGAATATTGTGTTTAAATCTTTTTCCTCAATAGTTAGAAACCCATCGTATGAAAAAGATATTTTAACTATCTCTAATTCATAATTCTCTATAGCGATAAAAATTTCAGATAATATTTTTTTAAATTTTTCTTTCCATCCAAAAACTTGTATGGTAAGTTTATCAAAATTTTTTTCATCCACATTTTGTTTATTTATAAAAATTCCATCTTTATCAATGAAGCCTAATATTATTTCATCGTTTAATATTCTTTCACCGTAAGCTATTGGAATTCTTGAATTAATATGAACTTTCAAACCAAAAGGAAATAATTCTCTGTTTACTGAAACATTCTTGAGGGATAAATTTTGTTTTAACTCTTTTTCTAACAAATTTGTTTTAACAAAAATTAATCGGATCGGAAAATTTAAAGATGAATTTTTTACCACATCTTTCTGCGAAAATAATTTACTACCAGAAATCCTAATGTCCTGAAGATCAATTTTTTTGAAAGTTTTTATGCTTAGTAAGCTTGTTAAAAATAAAAATGAAATTAGGAAAAAAAAGCTTCTATTTTTGATTCCTTTTTGGTTTTTCACAAATCACATCGAGCTTTTTCCATCAGTTGGTCCATCCATTCTCTCGCTTGCTCTGCATCTGAAAATGGTACATCCATCTCTTTCCCATCCCCTACTAATCTCAACCTGCACTTACCTTGAGATTCACTTGTTAGAGGAGCTTCGCCTGAAGTTAGTGCCATTAATTCAACTAATTCTAGTTTCTTGATTATAAAACAATCTTTTTCTTCAAATTTACCAGCTTCAAATAAGCTCCACTTTAACTCCCCATCTTTTAAAGACGCTGCACCTGAACTGTCTAATTTGCACAGTTCAGAATCACTCGCCCAACTTCTAAAAAGATTTTGCCTTCTTCTTTCTAACCATCCAAGTGCAGTTAATAAAATGAAGATTAAAAGTAATGGTAACCAAAGCAGTCCATGCAACATTTGATTTAAATTACAAATCTAAAGATATATCTACCAGTTTAGCCACAAGTTGTTCAATTTTTAAACCTGAAGCTTCCCAAAGCATTGGAAACATACTGTTTTTTGTAAAACCAGGAATTGTGTTTATTTCATTTAGCAAAATTTTATTTGAAGATTTTTCTAAAAAGAAATCTACTCTTGCAAAACCGAAAATATTTAGTGCTTTACAACTTTTAATAGCAATTTTCTTAATTTCTTTTGTGATTTTAGAATCTATTTCGGCTGGGATAATTATTTTATTATTTGAGTGATATTTTGAATCGTAATCATACCAATCACTTTCGTAATTTACCTCGCCTATCTCTGAGGTTAAGAGTTTTGAATTCCCAATTATTCCGCATTCAATCTCCCTTACCTCTAAACCTTCTTCTATTAAGATTCTTGAATCTATTTCCCGAGCCTTTTCTAATGCTTGTAATATTTCTGATTCATTTTTGACTTTGGAGATCCCAAGAGATGATCCGGAGTTCGATGGTTTAACAAAAACAGGAAATTTTAATTTTATCAAAATTTCATTAATTATTTTATTTTTTACTTCCTTATCATTGAGATTTTCATTTTGAAAAACTAGATAACTAACTTGTGGAAGTTTAAGATTTGAGAAAATTGTTTTCATCAATATTTTATCCATTCCAAGAGCAGAACCAATAATTCCACATCCGACTAAAGGTTTCTTTGTAAATCTAAGTAAGCCATGAATTGATCCGTCTTCACCATTAAATCCATGTAAAAGAGGAAACCAAACATCAATATTTTTAAATTCAATTCCGTCAAGAAAGTTAATTTTTTTCTGATTAAAAATTTTTTGTTTATTTGTGTTATTGTTTTCAATCCCACCAATTAGTATCTTTTCTGAGAGATGACTATCAAGCCAATCTCCATTTTTGTTTATGTAAAAGGTTTTAACTATGTAGCGTTCTTTGTTTATTTCTGAATTAAATGCTTGAAAAACTGTTTTTGCAGAGGATATGGATACTTCATGCTCATTGGAATTCCCACCAAATATTAAACCAATACATTTTTTTTGCCTCCCTATCATCTTAAAAGACTATAAATAAAGTTCGCCTGTTAAAGAAAAAGGTCTTGCTTCATTTATTTTGACATCTATCTCATCTCCCAATGAAAAATTAAAATTAATGTTTTTGGGAATCTCTACGAAAGTTAATCTATTTGTTCTAGTTCTACCCATAATTTGCGAGGAATTTTTTGGATTTAAACCCTCAATTAAAACGCTTTCAATATTGTTGATGTATCTTTGATTTCTGGTCCTGGCAGTTTTTTCGACTAAATCATTAATTTCTTGTAATCTAGCTTTTTTTACCACTTCAGAAAGTTGATTCGACCAAACTGCTGCAGGTGTATTTGGTCTTGGAGAATATGCTGCCGTATTAACTTGATCAAAACCAATTTCTGATATTAGCTTTAATGTATCTTGATATTGTTGTTCGGTTTCTCCTGGAAAAGCAACTATTGCATCAGCGGTGATTGATGCATCTGGCATTAATGACCTTATATTCTCGATAATATTTTTATACTTTTTGATAGTATATCCTCTTGACATTTGTTTTAAGATTTCATCATTTCCACTTTGGAAGGGAATATGGAAATGTTCACAGACTTTATCCAGTTCATAACAAGCTTGAATCAACCTTTTTGAAAAATATCTTGGATGACTAGTAGCAAATCTTATTCTGCGAATTCCTTTAACATCATGAATATAATATAAAAGATCAGTTAGAGTGTTTTCTTTTCTCCCCTCTTTGGTAGTCCCTGGAAGGTCTCTACCATAAGCATCAATATTCTGACCCAAAAGAGTAATTTCTTTAAAATTATCATCAGCTAATTTTTGTATCTCACTTTTTATCGCATTTGGATATCTTGATTGCTCTTTTCCTCTTACAGAGGGGACTACACAATATGAACATCTTTCATTACATCCATAAATAATATTAACCCAGCCACAAATAGAGCTTTCTCTTCTGGCACTTGTTATGTCTTCAGAAATGAAGGTTTCTTCTGTAGCAGCAACTTGATTTCCTAAATCAACTTTCCCCAGAAGATTCTCAAGATTATTTACGTGTTGAGGCCCCATAACCAGATCAAGTTCAGGGACTCTTCTTAGTAAGGATTCTCCCTCTTGCTGAGCAAGACAACCTGCAACAACAAGTTTTAAGCTAGGAGTTTTGTGCTTTCTTTTTGCTTGTCTTCCTAGAAAGCTATAAACTTTTTGCTCTGCATTATCTCTGATTGTGCATGTATTGTACAAGACTAAATCGGCATTTAATTCATTATCTGCTCTGGTGTATCCCATTTTCTCTAATGTCCCAGCCATTCTCTCAGAATCAGCCTTGTTCATTTGGCATCCAAATGTGGTTATCCAATAACTGCCATTAGTTGAATTCTTTTGAGTTTTTTTTTCGTCTGATTTTGTTTTTGTTAGCACTTTGCTAGGAATTTTTTATGATTCTTTAATTCAAAATTACAAGTTAAATAATTTTGCTGCAATATTTTTGAGGGCGAGCGAGGGGATTCGAACCCCCGAATAGCGGCGCCACAAGCCGCTGCCTTAACCACTTGGCGACGCCCGCCTCACATTTATAAATTTAACAACTCAAGGGTAATTTTTCATAGTTATTTTTATCTTTTAGCGAAATTTGAATTATTTTCTAATTCAGTAAAGTTTTCTTATGATTTAAAATAAAAGAAAATTTAAAAATTTGATTAATTCCGGCACAGCTGAGGTTCTTATTCCCAGAAGCCTTTGTTTAATAGAAGATATAGATAACCTCATAATCGATGTAGAGGATTTATGTTCAGTTTCCATTAGTTGGGAGGATGGATTTGTTTCTGAGTTAAAGCCTTTAAAAAATAAAATTACAAAACCAAAAAATATTTTATTCCCAAGATTTGTTGAAACGCATTCGCATTTTGACAAATCTTTTACATGGGCAGACTTTCCTAATCTGGAATCAAACTATGGAGGAGCATTATCAGTAAATCTTGAAGAACATAAAACTAGAACTACAGTTAAGGTTCTTGAAAGAGTTGAGAAATCATTAAAACTCGCCCTACAAAATGGATACCGAGCTATTAGAAGTCATATTGATACTTACAAAAGTCAATCTATTGATATTTGGATTGAACTTTTTAAATTACAAAAAAAATTTTCATCTGAGTTGACTTTACAATTTGTTGCTCTAGCTCCATTGGAATTCTGGGATACAACTAATGGAGAAGATTTGGCAAAAATATTATCCTCTAATGGAGGTATTTTAGGAGGTGTAATTGTTCCTCCTTTCAATAAAAAAGATACAAGCAAATTTCTCTCAAAGATGCTTCTTCTAGCTAGTAAATATAAATTAGAAATTGATTTTCATATAGACGAATCGACCATTGAGCCTGGAGCGGGAATAAAAGTTTTATTAGAGACAATCGAAAATTTAAAAATTAAAAGTGTTCCAATTACTTGTAGTCATATGAGTAGTCTTATTTCTCTAAGTCATAGTGAGATTGTAAATTTAGGAGAAAAAATGGCTGAGAAAAATATTAAAGTTATTGCTTTACCTCTAACAAATTTTTGGCTGCTCAATCGAAGTAATAAAACTACCTCATTAAAAAGACCAGTTGCTCCAATAAAGCAATTACAAAAATCACACGTGGATGTATCTCTAGGTAGTGATAACGTCCAAGATCCCTGGTACCCATTTGGTAATTTTGATCCTTTTTATATGTTGTCTTGCTCTATACCTATGCTTCAACTAAATCCCTGGGAGAGAATGACTCTATCTTCTATTTTTTTAGCTCCAAGCAGATTATTAAACTTACAATGGGATGGATTAATTAAAAAGGGTTGCCCTGCTGATTTTGTGATTTTAGATGCACAAAGATGGGCAGATGTTTTTTCGAGTTCATTAAAGAGAAAAGTGTTTATAAAAGGCGATTTATATTGCTAATCGGCTAATTTATATACAAACCAAAAAGAATTTAATTAATGACATCAAATACTCTAAAATTTATAGACAAATTTAGGGAAGTTAAAAACTTAGAGATAATTGAAAGCCAATCTGACATAAAAAGGCTATCAAAAGATTTTTATAACTACTCTCCAATCCTGACTGAAAAATTAGACGAATGTATTGCTGATTTGGTGGTAAGACCAAGTGATCACGAAGCAGTAAAGGAAGTAGCAGAAATTTGTTGGGAATTTTCTATCCCACTTACTTTGAGGGGTTCAGGTACAGGTAATTATGGACAAGCTGTCCCATTGTTTAAAGGAGTTGTAATGCAGATGAGTCACTTTAATAAATTAGAAGAATTTGATCCAGATACAGGTTTTGTAAAAGTACAGTCTGGCTGTGTGATGGGAGATTTGAATAAACAATTAGAGAAATATGGTAGGGAATTGAGGTTGCTTCCTAGTACTTGGAAAACTGCCACAATTGGAGGTTTTATTGCAGGTGGGTCAGGAGGTATTGGTTCAATTAGGTGGGGATTTTTAAGAGATCCAGGAAATCTTATTGGTTTAGAGGCAGTAACGATTAATGAAAAACCTGAATTATTAAAATTTGATGCTGAAGAATCCGAACCTCTAAATCATGCTTATGGGACTAATGGAATAATTACTTCTTTACTACTTGCTACTGATATCAAACGTAAGTGGTATTCAATAGTTATCGACTGTATTGAATTTGAAAAAACAATAGAAATATTAAAAACTCTCACCAGCGCAGCAATTGATCTGAAATTAGGAGCAATTCTTGAAGAAGAAATTGTAGATCAAATGCCAAAATGGTTTAAAAGTAAATCTAGAAGTCACAAGATATTAATTCAATCTACTTTTGGAGGAACAAAAACGATCGAGTTGATTTGTAAAAAATTTAAAGTTAAATCTACCCTGCTTGGGGAAGAAGAAAATCTAGTGAATGGAATTTCTGAAGTCGTATGGAATCATACAACTCTTCATATGAGGTCTAAGGATAAAAATTGGACTTATTTACAGATGCTTTTACCACTAAATAATGAACTAAAATTGATTAATTTTCTGAGAAAAAAATGGGGTAGAAAAGTTCTTTGGCATTTAGAGGCAGTTTCTCAACAAGGATCACCGCGATTAGCAGCTTTACCTGTATTAAGGTGGAATGGGATAAATGAATTAAATGAAATAATGGAAGATTGTAAGAAACTTGGGGCGTTTATTTTTAATCCACACGTTTTAACTGTCGAAGGCGGAGGCCTAGGAGTGGTTGATGCGGATCAAGTAAAAGCGAAATTAAAATTTGATCCTAAAGGGCTATTAAATCCTGGAAAATTGGAAGGTTGGGAAGTAAAGGAACAATTTAATATTTAACATTTCTGTTTATTTGCAAATTTAATAAATTCAGCAACTAAAAAAATAGAACCCGTTAGGACTGGACGATTAGGTGGCCATTTTTCTAGGGAGAATAAATAATCAATGGCAAGTTCAAATGTTTTAAATTCAATTGCTTTTTGAAGGTCAATTTCTTTAATCTGAGAAAGATCTTTTAATTGCCAACTAGGTTGGTTTGGCACTGGCACAAGTAATAAGTGATCATTTTTCTTTAGAAGCGTTTTTAATATTGCGTAAAAATCTTTTTGTCTTTGGACACCTAAAATCCAATAAATTCCTTTGTCTTCATTCTCCCAATTACTTCGCTCATGAGAGAGTGCTTTTGCAGCAGGATAATTATGCGCGCAATCAACAAGAATTTCTTTGTTCAAAAAATTTATAATTTCTAGCCTTCCTTGCCAATATGTCTTTTTAAGACCTTCAGATATGTGAGTTCCTTTTATATTAAATCCCAAATTATTCAACGCTTCAATTGCTCCTAAAGCTACTGAAGCATTTTGCTTTTGAAAAATTCCTTTTAATCCAAGCTCATAGCTGTTTGAAATTGAATCTTTCCAGATAATTTCTGCTCCAACCTCTTTAACTTTTTTGGTTATTAAATTTTCAACTTGACTATTTTGTTTGCATGAGATGACAATTGAGTTTTTTTCAATAACTGCTAATTTTTCTTCGGCAATTTTTTCAATAGTATCTCCAAGATATTCTTTATGGTCTAAGCCAATATTCCCAATAGCAATTATTGGTCTAGATTTATGGGCTGTTGTCGCGTCTAATCGTCCCCCTAAGCCAGCTTCAAGAATGAGCAATTCAACTTTTTTATTGTCAAAGAAATTTAGTGCGCAGCAAATGATTTTTTCAAAAGGAGTTAATTCAATTGTTGAAAATTTCTCTTCTATTAATCTGTAGATTTTTTCGAAATCAGTCTTGTTAATATTTTTTTTATTAACTCTAATCCTCTCGCATACGTCCAAAAGGTGGGGAGATGTCGTTACGCCAAAATTCCTTTTAGCTTCAAAAAGTATATTTTCTAAATATGCCGCGATTGATCCTTTCCCATTGGTTCCAATAATTTGTATCGCAGGGATATTCCCGCAAGGATTACCAAGTTCTTGAAGTGCTTTTTTAATTCTTGATAAACCTAACTTGATATTATCCCTTTCATATTTGGGTGATAATTCAAAAAATTTTAAATTTGCATTTTTCAAAATTTAAATTGCTATAACTCTTCAAAAATTGAATTTAGCTTATTCAAAAGAATATTAATTTCTCTTCGAGATATAACTAATGGTGGGACAATCCTTACAACATTTCCTCCTGCAGGAACTACAAGTAATCCTTTATCAAAAGCTTTTAATGTAATTTTTTTTGCATCAGCATAATCGTCATTTATCACGAGACCTTGTATTAAACCTAGACCTCTTTTCCCGCTAATAATATTTGGAAATTTTTTTGACAATTCTTCAAACCCAGCACTTAATTGTTCACCCCTTAGATAAACATTATTGATAATATTTCTTCTATTGATTTCTTCTAATACAGTTAGGGCAGCTTTGCAGGCGAATGGGTTCCCTCCAAAAGTGCTTGCATGATCTCCTGGAGAAAAAATGTTGGCTTTTTCTTTTACTAATAATGCTCCAATTGCATGACCTCCTCCTAATCCTTTTGCAAGGGTGAATCCATCAGGTTCAATTCCTAAATTCTCATAACCCCACATTTTTCCAGTTCGACCTACTCCACTTTGAACCTCATCTAAAATGAGAAGAGAATTATATTTATCGCATATTTCTCTCAGGCTTTTAAAAAATATTTGACTTCCAGGAATTACGCCCCCTTCTCCTTGTATTGGTTCAACTAAAACTCCGGAAATTTTTTGATTATTATTTTCACACTCTTCAAATAATTTTTTTACCGAATCAAAATTGTTAAATTTAAAAAATTTGAACCCTTGAATCATTGGTTCGAAACCTTTTTGATATTTGGGCTGTCCAGTGGCACTCAAGGCTGCAAGCGTCCTTCCATGAAAGCTGGAATCTGCTGCGAGAATAATTGATTCTTTACCTTTATTAGTTGTATTACCATATTTTTTAATTAATTTAATTGCTGATTCATTTGCTTCCGCACCACTATTGCAGAAGAAGACGCTTTTCGCACAACTCATATTCGTTAAAGTTCTGCTTAATTGTTCTTGTTCTTCAATGTTGTAAAGATTGGAAATGTGCTGAATCTTTTTTAGTTGAGTTGATAACCTTCTTCTTAAAACTCTGTCGCTATGTCCAAGACTACAAGTTGCTATGCCAGCTACTGCATCAAGATACTTTTTACCTGTTTTGTCCCATAACCAACAACCTTTTCCTTTTTTGAAAGAAATATCGAATCGACTATAGGTATTCATCAAAGTGGGAGCGGTCGGACTTGAACCGACATACCCGAAGGTGCCGCATTTTGAGTGCGGTGCGTCTACCAATTCCACCACGCTCCCAAGGCTTTTGAAAAAATGAACTTTTTTATTATAACAAAAATCAACTTATTGACTATTGTTTTGGTCAAGGAACAGTTATCAAGATAACGTTTGTTTATAGTTAATTTTTTCTGTAAAAACATAGAATTATTTACTGCATTTGCTGACAAGAAATGAGGGGAAAAAAGAAAATTGAAACATTTCTGATACATTTTTGTGATTATATGTGCTTTAAAGTCTTTTTTGAAAGGAGATAGCTTCATGTTTAGTAATATTGTGTTATATTTATAAAAAAAGCAAATGTCTAAAACTCAAGCTAAAAAATTTTCCTTAAAATTTGTCCCTTATCTTTTTATTGCAGTAACTATACTTACAACATTCGGATCTAATAGTGGAACTTGGGCATGAACGAATTCAAATTTAATGGTTTAAATAAAATTTGGTCTAATCGCTTTCTAGTTCTGTTTATATTATTTTTGGGTTGTATTTCATTAATCAATATTGCTTACGTTTGAATCAACTTTCTTAGCTTTAAAAATATATTTGGAATAGACTAAGCTGCTTCGAGTTTTGAAAGATTCTCAGATTTTGGTTTAATTTTATATCCATTTTCCTCAAAAGTATTTTTAATTATCTCTCTAATTATTTTTACACCACAATTTTTTAGTTTTGATTCAAAATTTTCATAACCTCTATCCAGATGTTCTAATCCATAGAATTTACTACTACCTTTTGCGATGATTCCTGCAATTATTAATGCAGCTGATGACCTTAAATCTGTGCCAACTAGATTCATCCCATTAATTGTTTTAACACCTTTGATGTGAGCTACGTTTTTGTTTAGTTTTATACTGGCGCCCATTTCATTGAGTAAATAAATATGATTCATTCTGTTTTCGAAAATTGTTTCAGTTATCTTTGATTCACCATTTGCGATTGTCATTAGAGTTGTAAATGGTGCCTGCAAATCAGTAGGAAAGCCTGGAAAAGGAGCTGTTTCAATATCTACTCCTTTAATCTCTTTACTCTTGATAGAAATCGAATTACCTTTAATCGTAATTTTACTCCCACTCTCTTGAAGCTTATTAGTGACAGCTTCAAGATGATGAGGGATTACTGGAGAAATTGTTATTGAAGAGGAAGTTGCAGCAGCAGCTATTAGAAAAGTTCCAGCTTCTATTCGGTCTGGAATTACTTTATGGGTACATCCGCCAAGCTTATTAACACCATCAATAATAATTGTTTCTTTACCGGAGTCATAAATTTTTGCCCCCATTTTATTAAGCATTTGGCATAAATCTTGAACTTCAGGCTCTCTAGCAGCATTTTCAATAGTAGTTCTTCCTTTGGCTAAA
>CACGBL010000007.1:0-45303 GCA_902571355.1 uncultured Synechococcaceae cyanobacterium
AGTTTTTTATTCTGATTTATATTCAATAACTTCTCATAAATGGGAATGTGGACCAGAAGGACTTGGAGCCATTTATGTCTCAGATAGATTTATTCATGAAACAGATCCAACAATAATTGGTTGGAAATCCTTAAAAAAAGAACAAGGCATTTATGAGCCTTCAGATAATCTTTTTCATGATGATGCAAGGAAATTTGAAATAGCTACCACTTGTATTCCTTTACTTGCTGGGCTCCGGAATTCTTTAGATCTTTTGGATAAAGACTGCCATGAAAAAGAAAAAAACAAAAATATCAAAAAATTAAGTGGAAAACTTTGGGATGAATTAAATCAATCAAAGGGTGTTGAATTAGTTTTAGAAAAAAAATATTTAAATGGGATTGTTAGTTTTAATATCGAAAATATTAAAGATAAGGATAAATTTGTAAAGAAACTTGGAGAAAAGAAAATTTGGATTAGAGTTTTAGAAGATCCAAAATGGTTTAGAGCATGCGTACATCAAATGACTACAGAAGCTGAGATTGATTTACTTGCTAGAGAAATAAAAAAATATTGACTTAAAGATCTTTTGATAAAAAAAATTTAGTTTACCAGGGTATCTGCGAGCTGTCCCATGCAATAAATTTTCCTGTAGATTCTGGTGATTGATTTTTAATAATATTGATCAAGAATTGGGAGGATTTTTCTTTACTAAATAATTTATGTTCTGGAACAAATTTATGAAAAGGTCTAGATAAATCAGTATCTACTGTTCCTGGATGAAGCAATGTGATAGTAGCCTTTGGGAAACGTCTAGCCCATTCAATACTTAAAGATTTAAAAAACTGATTTTGAGCAGATTTTGCAGCTCTATATGAATACCAACCTCCAGTTTGATTATCCCCAATGCTACCAACTCTTGCACTTATACTTGCAAAATTAAACTCAAAATCTTTTGGTATAAATTCTTCAATCGCTTTAGCTAATAAAATAGGAGAAAAGGCATTTATTGAAAAACTTTCCATCATATTTTTTTTATCAAGATGTTGTAATCTTTTTTCTGGTTGAAGAGAATCAGAATGAAGTCTACCTGTAGCATTAACAACTAGCCTTAATTTTGAAGGATGATTTGATATTTTATTTTTTAATTGCAAAAGGGATTGAGAATCCTCTATATCTAATTCCCAAAAAGGATTAAATTCACTTTTTCTTCCACACAAAACAACATCTAAATCTTTTTCACTTTCATTCAGATCTCTAGCTAGTTGTGTTCCAATTCCACCTGCGCCTACAACTAAGGCTAAGCCCTTCATTTTTTTAAAAATAACTCCATTGATTCTAAGAAACTTTTCTTGTGATTTGCGTAAAGATCTCTGTTATTTGATTAGGAAATTTTATTGAGATTTATTTTTTTCTTTTAATAATTTATAAGCTATTTTTCTATCATCAAAATTAATAACTTTATCATTGAGAATTTGGTAGTCTTCATGTCCTTTTCCAGCAATTAAAACAATATCTTTTTTATTGGCAAATTTAATAGATTCATTTATTGCTTTAAATCTATCAATTTCAATTGTTATTTTTTCTCTTTTTTTTATACCCATCAAAATATCATTTACTATCTTTTGGGGTTCTTCTGATCTTGGATTATCTGAAGTTATAAAAAGTTGATCAGAAAACTCTTCAGCTATTGATCCCATTAAAGGCCTTTTACCAAGATCTCGATCTCCTCCACAGCCAAAAACAGTAATAAGTTTCCCCTTACAAAGTTTTTTAATTGATTGCAAAACTTTTTTCAATCCATCAGGCGTGTGGGCATAATCAACAATTACTGTTGGAAGTGATCTTGCAACGTCATCATTATCAATTTCTATTTTCTCCATTCGCCCAGGAGCGCCAGGGAAAGATCGTATTAACTTTGATAGATCTTTTAAAGAAAAATTAAGTTTATACAAAATTGTTATTGCTTGAATCGCATTCATTAAATTAAATTCACCGACAAGTGGAACAAAAAGTTGAATTTTTTCCTTGGGTGTATGAAAAATGCAGGTTGAGCCATTTTCAGTAAATTTTTTATCTGTTACGAAAAAAAAATCATCATTTTCAAATTCACTTTCAGTAATCTTTGTAGACACTAATGAAGATCTTTTTTCAATATCAGACGATAATTTAGATATCCAAGGGTCATCGTGATTTAATACAGAAATTCCATCCTTTTCTATTAAATAAGGTGGGAAAAACAATTTTCTTTTTGTTTGAAAATAAGATTCCATATCTGAGTGATAATCAAGATGATCTTGAGTTAAATTAGTAAAAATAGCCGCCTCAAATTCGCATCCTGATATCCTCTTTTGAGCAATAGAATGAGAACTTACCTCTAATATCGCGAATTCAGATTCTGCTTCAACAGCAGCATTTAATTTCTTTTGAAGTTTATCGGCGAAATCAGTTGTATGAGAAGCCACTTCTGAGAAGCCAGGCCATCTATTAAATAAGGTCCCAAATAATGCAGTCTTTTTCCCTAGTTTTTTTAAAAGATATTCCAATAAGAAAGTAATTGTCGTTTTTCCATTTGTACCAGTAACACCAATAAGTTTAAGTTTTCTTGAAGGCCTATTCCAAAACTCAGCGACAATTTGACCAAAAATATAATCTAAATTATCCTCAATAACCAAAATCCTTTCTCGATCAATAGATCCAATTTTCTCTCTTGCAGCAGACCCAATAATGGCAGCCTCCGCGCCATTTGCAATTGCCTCAATGCAAAATTTTCCTCCATCAACATTTAAACCAGGCATTCCTAAAAATAAAGTTCCTTTTTGTACTTCTTTAGAGTTAAAAGAAATATTATTGATTTCTTGATCGATAAGATTTAACGAAGGAATAATTCCTACCAAATCTAAAAGTTTAAATAATTTTATAGATCTCATATAAAAAAATTATTTCTCCAGAATGGTACTAATATTTTTTTGAAACCAATTCTTTAATTGATCATCTTTTAATCTTGGAGAAATGCGAGGCAATTCTATGATCTCCTTGGACCTAATTCTTTCAACTGCAATAACAGGTACTTCGTAATCATATTTTTTATATTTATCTTTATATAAATCGAACCTATCAATATCAATTTCTTTAAGCTCCTCTAGATTAGGGAATAACTCATTAAGATTTATTTTTGCCAGTTTGTTTTTTAATGAATCACAAAGGCAACATCCCTGCCTAACAAAAATAAATATTTTCATTCATTTAGTCAGGCACAGGGTCACATCCACAGGGAGTTAAAGGATGGCATCTGCTTAATCTTTTTAAAGTTAACCACCCTCCCTTCCAAGGACCATGTCTAGTTATTGCCTCATATCCATAAGAGCTACAACTTGGAATAAATCTGCATCTTGGTCCAAAAAAAGGAGAAAACCACTTTTGATAAAACGAAATCAAAAAAAGAAGTATAGAAGTAATTGATTTATTAATAGTTTTGAACACTTTAATGATGTAAAATAATATTTCCAGTAGTAATTAGTTTAATTGAATTTAATCAATTATCCAATTTATTGCAAATTTCTTTTTAATTTAAAATTATGTCAAGATACCGCGGCCCCAGATTAAGGGTTACGCGTCGCTTGGGAGAATTACCAGGTCTCACTAGGAAAGCTTCAAAGAAGTCTAATCCTCCAGGTCAGCACGGCCAAGCCCGTCGCAAGCGATCAGAATATGCAATTCGTCTAGAAGAAAAGCAGAAACTTAGGTTTAATTATGGAGTTTCTGAAAAACAACTAGTACGTTATGTGAAAAAAGCTAGAGCTCAAGAAGGATCTACAGGTACTAACCTACTAAGACTTTTAGAAAACAGACTTGATAATGTTTGTTTTAGATTAGGTTTTGGAGGTACCATTCCAGGCTCAAGACAATTAGTAAATCATGGCCATGTAACCGTTAATGGAAAGGTTCTTGATATTGCTGGTTATCAATGCAAATCAGGCGATGTGATCGGAATTAAAGAAAACAAAGCAAGCAAAAAACTTGTAGAAGGTAATATAGAATTCCCTGGCTTAGCAAATGTCCCACCTCATCTTGATTTAGACAAGCATAAATTAACGGGAAAAATAAGTGGAAAATGCGATAGAGAGTGGGTGGCTCTTGAAATAAACGAACTACTAGTTGTTGAATATTATTCAAGAAAAGTTTAATACTACTTTTCTTTGGATTATTAAATCTCTCTTTTTTAAAAGAGAGATTTAATTTAATTCTTATTTTTAAAAATAATGGGAAATAAGGAAAATAATATAGAAAAGCCAGGTGTTAAGACCTTATCTATTCACCATGGGAAAACATTTGCGGAAGAAACTGGATGCGTTATGCCTCCTATTTTTTCTACATCTACTTTCAAACATGGAAATAAAGATAATTTCGACTACACCAGATCAGGCAATCCAAACTTTAGAATTCTAGAAAACATCCTAAAATCAATAGAAGATTCTAAATACTGTACAGTTTTTGGATCTGGAATTAGCGCGGTAACTGCAATTTCATCAACGCTAAAATCAGGTGACAAGATACTCTGCGAGTCAAATCTCTATGGTTGTACAGTGAGGATGTTCGAAAAAGTTTTCAAGAAATTTGGACTAGAAGTTTTATACACAGATTTTACAAACGAAAATAATGTCAAAAAGATTTCAAACTTCGAGCCAACCTTGATATGGCTAGAAAGTCCAACTAATCCACTTTTGAAGGTACTCGATATTAAGGCTATTTGTGATGAAGCGAATAAACTCGAAATACCAGTAGTTGTAGACAACACATTTTCTACAGCGCTTATTCAAAAACCATTGGACCTTGGTGCAACACTATCGGTTGTAAGCACCACAAAATTCATTAATGGGCATAGTGACGCACTTGGCGGAGCAGTACTTACAAATAATGAGGAATGGAATAGTAAGATGCTCTTCTCTCAAAAAGCTCTCGGGCTTCAAGCATCTCCTTTTGATAGTTGGCTCATTACGAGAGGAGTAAAAACTCTTCCTTTAAGAATCGAACAACAAACTAAAAGTGCAGAATTTATTTCTGAAGAATTAGGTAATCATAAAATTATTAGTAAAGTAATTTACCCTTTTAATCAAGAACATCCGCAATTTAATTTAGCAAAATCGCAAATGAGATCTGGAGGTTCGATGATCACCATAAAACTAAATTTAAATAAAAAGGATACTTTTAAATTTTGCAAGTCTCTCAAATATTTCTCCCTAGCAGAAAGCCTTGGAGGAGTTGAAAGTTTAATTTGTCACCCAGCAACAATGACTCATGCTTCTGTTGATGATGAAACAAAAAATCTTTTAGGGATAGATGATGCTCTTGTCAGATTATCGATTGGATGTGAAGAAACAAACGATTTAATCTCAGACATATTATTTGCTTTAAATAAATTCTGAAAATTGAGAGATTTACTTAAAAACCCTATATGGAAAAATTTAGAATTGGGATACTCTATTCCTGATAGTATTCATGCTGTATCTGTAGCATTACCAACTTGGAATGATGTAATAAATTACGAGGAAAAAAATCAAGAATGCATGAATTTATTGAAGTCCATTTACCCAAGATTCGGGCTAAACCCCATAGTGAAAAGATTATGTGAAAAAGTAAAAAAGGAAAATTACTATAACAATAAAAGTATCTGGCCATATCCTAATGAAAGCATAGCTTTTAAAGCAAAAAAATACATTGATAGAAATACTTCTGAACAATTCTCATTAATAGAGAAAAGAGATAATTTAGCTTTCTTAATAACTGAAAAAGAAGGAAGTATTTATGCGAAATCTTTTTGGCAACATACTGGTCTTGGCATATCTTCTAGGGCTGCTGCTATAGAACTAGGTCTTGAAGATTGCCCTCCGAAATCTTACGTAAATGAATGTTCTCAAAGAATAAAAAATAGAATTTCTAAATCTGCAAAAATTAACTCAAATGATATTCACTTAACTTCATCTGGAATGTCTGCATTGCATACATCATTAGAAATCATATATAAATTATTTCCAGCTAAACCAACACTCCAAATTGGTTTTCCATATGTAGATGTACTTAAATTACCAATGAATATTTTTTATGGAGCCAAGTTAATTACAGAAGAAAATTGCGAGGATATTGAATATGAAATCAAAAGCATAAATCCATCAGCATTAATTATTGAACTACCAAGTAATCCAATGCTCAAATGTGTAAACATAAAAAAAATTTCAAAAATAGCAAAAAAGTTAAATATTCCCTTAATTGTTGACGATACAATTGGTTCAAATTTAAATATAAATTCCCTAGAACATGCAGATATAGTTTTTACTTCACTTACAAAAATTTTTTCAGGAAGTGGTGATATTCTTGCCGGATCATTAATACTAAATCCAAAAAGCAAATGGATTGATCAGTTTAGAAATGCATTAAACGAGATTAATATTCCAATACTTTCCGATGGAGATATAGTTTATCTAGAGAAAGTTAGTAGAGATGTAAATCAAAGAGTTTTTGAACAAAATAAAGCATGTTTAGAATTGAAAAAAAGATTAGAGACTCATAGCGAGATTAAAAATATTTTCCATCCTGAAAATTGTCCAAATTTTAATTCTTTACTTAATTCTGATGGAGGATACGGATGCTTATTATCGTTTGAATTAAATGGAGGATTGAACAAAGCTAAAAAATTTTATGATTATCTAAAAGTATCTAAAGGACCTAGTTTAGGTACAAAATTTACTTTAGTTTGTCCTTATGTTTTACTAGCTCATTATGACGAGTTGGATTGGGCTGAAAGTTTTGGTATACCCTCGCACCTTATTAGAGTATCAGTTGGATTAGAAGACCAAGATCAATTATGGAAAACCTTTTCTGAAGCACTAAATAATTTCTAAATTCCTAGTATTTACCGTATAGAAACTTTTATACTCTTTTTCTGAATAATAGTTAGTATTAATATATATTTTCTCAATATATAAATGGCAAAAATTTATGAGGACAACAGTTTTGCTATTGGAAACACTCCATTAGTAAAATTAAAATCAGTTACTAAAAACGCGAAAGCTACAGTACTTGCAAAAATTGAAGGTAGAAACCCCGCTTATAGTGTCAAATGTAGGATTGGCGCAAACATGATCTGGGATGCAGAGAAAAGTGGGAAACTTACAAAAGACAAAACTATTGTTGAACCAACTTCTGGAAATACCGGAATTGCTCTAGCTTTTACTGCTTCTGCAAGAGGTTATAAACTCATCCTTACAATGCCAGAATCCATGTCAATTGAAAGAAGAAGGGTTATGGCAGTGTTAGGTGCCGAAATTGTTTTAACAGAAGCATCTAAAGGTATGCCTGGAGCAATAGCTAAGGCTAAAGAAATTGCAGAAAGTAATCCTTCTCAATATTTCATGCCAGGTCAATTTGATAATCCAGCAAACCCTGAAATTCATTTCAAAACTACTGGGCCAGAAATCTGGGATGATTGCGATGGTGAAATTGATGTCTTAGTTGCAGGGGTTGGAACTGGCGGCACAATTACAGGGGTTTCAAGATACATTAAGCAAGAAAAGGGCAAAAATATTACTTCTGTAGCTGTAGAACCATCACATAGTCCTGTTATTACACAGACAATGAATGGAGAAGAGGTTAAATCTGGACCACATAAAATTCAAGGAATTGGAGCAGGATTTATTCCTAAGAACCTTGACTTGTCAATTGTTGATAAGGTTGAACAAGTAACAAATGACGAGTCAATCGAAATGGCTCTTAGATTAGCAAAAGAAGAAGGTCTATTAGTCGGAATATCTTGTGGAGCTGCTGCTGCTGCTGCTGTTAGATTAGCTGAACAAGATGAATATGCGGGGAAAACTATTGTAGTTGTTCTACCTGATTTAGCAGAGAGATATTTATCATCAATTATGTTTACTGAAGTTCCAAGCGGAATCATTCAAGAACCAGTCAAAGCCTAAATCTATTTTTTCTCCAGTAATGAATCTGGTGAAATATACATCGCATCGCCATAAGAGAAAAATCTAAATTTTTCTCTTATGGCTTTTTTATATAAATCTAATAATCTTTCTCTACCAATCATTGCACTTACTAAAAGTAATAATGAACTTTTAGGAAGATGAAAATTAGTTAATAATCCATCAACTACCTTAAATTTATAACCTGGCTTAATTACTAAATCCACGTACTTCGCTATGGGAATATAGTCATTAATTTCATGAGAATAACAACTTTCAAGAGCTCTCACGCTAGTTGTCCCAATTGCAATTATTCTTCTATCTGTTTTCTTTATTTTTTTTATTTCCTCCACTACTTCCTTATTTACACTTACCCATTCTTTATGAAGTTTTAAGTTACTTAGATCTTCTTGATCAATTGGTTTGAATGTTCCATAGCCCACATGCAAAGTTATCGGTAAAATTATTACTCCTTTTTTTTTTAGATTGGAAATAAGACTTTTGCTTAAGTGTAAGCCAGCTGTTGGTGCAGCAATTGCACCCGGATTAGTTGCATACTCAGTTTGATAACTTTTCTCATGAAAAGATTTTTCTTCAGAGTTTTTTATATAAGGAGGGAGCGGGATTTCCCCGTATTTATCAAGAAGGTCATTCATTGAATTTAGACAAGTTATATTTTCTGGAAATTTAATAAATCTCCCTCCAGTTTCTTCATCAACCCCATCAACCATCAAATTAATATCTTGTGCAGAAGGAGATTTTAATATTATTTTTCTATTTATTTTTAGCTTTTTCGCTGGCTTTGCCAAACATAACCAAACACATTCATGGGATCTTTCTAAGACTAATAATTCGACTAACGTCCCATGTTCTAATTCAACCTTTAACCTTGCCTTCATTACTTTAGTATTGTTTACAACTACAAGATCTCCTTCTCTAAATTCATCTAAAAGATTCTTGGTAAATTTATTAGTTAAGCAGTTTTCTTCTAAAACACTATTTCTAACTATCATTAATCTTGATTCATGCCTAATTGCAGAAGGTTTACTAGCAATTAATGAAGGATCAAGTAAATAATCATAAGATTCAAGCCTATAATCTCTTTCTTCTTTATTAATTTGATAAATCAATTAAATTTAAGATACAAGTGTCTCAGGCTCATTTTCAATCAGGTTAGCCAAGTCTTTCAAGAATGAAGCGCCATCTGCTCCATAGATCACTCTGTGATCAGCTGTAAGATTTACTTGCATTATTTTTTTAACAGATATTGAACCATCACTATTAGCTACAACAGTTGGTTTCGATGATGCTATCGCTAAGATCGCACCAGTTCCTGGGGGAAGTATTGCGTCAAATCTATCAACACCAAACATACCAAGGTTAGATAAGGTAAATGTTCCCGTTGAGTATTCATCAGGTTCTAATTGTTTTGATCTCGATCTTTTTACGAGATCTTTCCATTCCCTAGATAATTCAAATAAATCAGTATTGCATGGTTCTTTTAATACTGGAGTTATTAGTCCCCCATCTTCCATTGCAACAGCAACAGCAATATTTATATTTTCTGGATAAGAAATTCCATTTTCTGAAAAACTTGAGTTAACTTGAGGATGTTTCTTTAGTGTCTTTGCAACTGCCTTTACAAGTAAAGCAGTCATAGTAACTCCGTTCTGTTTTACCTTTTTGTAGAAACTATCTAATTTATCTGTATTTATAGAGTAACCCACTCTAAAACATGGAACATCTAAACTAGATTCCATATTTTTATTTACTGCTTTTTGAAGAGTATTAAATTGAACTGTTTCTCCAGGATTACCAAAACTATTTCCTGAAGTTTCTGGTTTTCTTTCAACTCCCAAATTTGTACCAGGTATACTTGCAGGAGAACCACCTTCTCCTATCCATGGTATAGAGACGGGTTGGCCATTAGCTTTTAAAATATCATCGGCTTGAATCCTTCCGTGAGGTCCGGATCCATGAACCTTTGCTAAATCAACACCCATTTGAGAGGCAAGTTTTTTAGCTCTTGGAGATGCAATCACCCTCGAAGAAACGTTACTTGTAGCAGCATTAATTTGATCACTATTCAAAGATGGAGCTGCCTTTTCACTCTTTAAAACGACTTCTTCAGCTTCTTTCTTGATATTTTCAGTCTGGACTACTGGTTTTTCTTCAGTTTTATTGCTTACCAATTCAAGTTGGTCTGAAGTTGAGACTTCAGTTTGATTTCCTTTATTTTGTTCTTGAACAGAAGCTATCTCATCCTCATTTTCAACAATGAGACCAATAGTTTCTCCAACAGGTGCAGTGCTGCCGGCTGGCATTAAAACAGCAGCAAGATATCCATCTTGAAAAGATTCAACATCCATATCTGCCTTATCAGATTCAACAACCAAGACAGATTCTCCTCTTTCAACCTTATCTCCAGGATTTTTCAACCATTCCACAATCTTGCCCTCCGTCATCGTAGAACTCAAGGCAGGCATAAATATTTCGTGAGACATAGAAAATTAGTTATAGCAATGGTTTTCAAGGACTGTCTACCAAAGTGTCTACTATTTATGAGGTTAGACGCCTTTTAAACGCTTGTTATTATTATACGAAATCATGTTCTCAGTGGAAACTCTCAAAACTTAAGAAAGTAATAATTTAGATCGATTAGAATTTAAAACTTTTCGCCAATTCAGATTTACTTATTTTTATCAAAAATACTAAATCTTCTCTTTAATTATTATCTATAGATTGAATAACTCCATCTTTAACAGTTATCGAGACTTGCATTTTTTCAATAAGATTGTCGCCAACAGTGACATCACAAAAACTATCCACTTGTCCTTGATCAACAATTTCATCCATTTTTAATTCGCGGACTTGACTCTGTTGTTGAAGTAGATTTCTTTTTTGTTCTTCAATCTCATTTCGTTTTGCTGCAACTTGTTGTTGCACCTGACTAACCTGTTCTTGAACTCTTGGATCAAGAGGATTAACCGATTGGGATCTAATATTATTTACTATTTGCTGCCCCTCCTGCTCAAGTTGAGATAATTGCTGGTCAATATTTGAAATTGCTTTACTTAATTCTTTTTCAGCATCTTCCTTCCAAGTTGGTGTAACTACAGCTTTAATAGCTATTGAGCGCTTTATAGATATTGAGTTTTTTGTTTCCATAAAAAATTAAATTACCTTTTCAATATAGATAGAACAAATCAAATTTTCTTACTAAATTTGTTTTCATACATATTTTCTATTTGTAATGAATACTTTTTTTCTATTTCTTTTCTTTTTTGTTTAAGAGTTTGTGTTAACAACCCATTTTCTAGAGTAAAGGCATCAACAAAATAACAATCTAATATTTGTTCTTCTGATCTTGCTCCTAATCGACTTTTAAGCAAATTATTAATTTGTGATTTGAAAAATGTACCAATATTCTTATTCAGGTTTAATTTTGAAAGGTCTTCTTCCAAAAACTTGCTTTTAACCAATTCGACATTAGGAACTACTAGGGCTGTTAAACATTTCTTATCTTGTCCTACTAATTGAATCTGATTAATAAATTCAGAACTAAGAATTTCAGTCTCTAGCGGATTCGGTTCTATATTTTCACCACTTGATAGCACTATTGTATCCTTGGCTCTTCCTGTTATAAAGAGAGAACCATTTGGTATTAGAAAACCTAAATCACCAGTATCAAACCAACCATCTTTGGATAAAACATCATTTGTGGCTATTTCATTATTAAGATAACCTTTCATTACTTGCGGCCCCCTAACAAGAATTTTCCCGACTTCTCTGAACTTCAGAATCTTTTTTTTATCATCATTCACTATTTTGATTTCAGTAAATGAAAGAGGCTGCCCAGAGGATCCTCTAACATTTAATTCTCTTCTCCTACAAGTTAATACTGGACTAGTTTCTGTGAGTCCATATCCCACCAAAACATCTACACCTAAAGATTCAAAAAAAAGATCTACATGTTCTGGCAATGCACCTCCACCATTAATGGGAAATTTCAGTTTTTCTCCGCATAGTTGTCTAAGAATATTCGGCCATAAAAAAATAGTAGACAATTTATGTAAAGGATATCGGCTAATAACAGAAACCAGTAAGGGGATTTTTGATTTAAAAGTTATTTGATTTATATCTATATTTCTTATCTTTCTAAGACTTCTTTTGAAAACCGAACTATTACTTATCAAAAACTTAATAAGTTTTTGCTTTTTGGAAGGCATTTTTTTCAAAGCCTGAAAAAAACCATCATGTATTGCTTCCCATAGTCTTGGTACAGTAGCCATGACAACAGGTTTTATTTGTGTAATATCATCTTTAAGAAATTTTGGAATTGTATAGTATTGAGAACAACCACATGAAAAAAAGAAGTATTCAGCACTTCTCTCATAAGAATGCCAGATAGGCAAAACGCTTAATACAGAGGTACCTGGTTCTGGATCAGCGATATAGGCTAAATTGATTATTTGATGTAAAAAATTTGCATGAGTCAAAGGCACACCTTTAGGTTTTCCGGTCGTCCCAGAAGTGTAAAGAATAGTAGCGACGTCATCAATTTCTGCATTAGATTTTTCAAGATTATTGTTTTGTGAATTTTCTTTTTCTACTGAACTTATGAATGTACTCCAACTTATTAAACTTTCAAATTGTTCATCTTCTAAATTGATTATAAATTTCAGTCTTTTTTTTAATTCTTCCTTGTTGTTTAACTTTAGCCAAATTTCCTTAGATTGAACTATTAGTCCTACTGAATTAGAGTGCCCAATAATATAGTCTAATTCTACTGAAGGAGAATTAATACCTCTCACTGCATTTATAGCTCCTAAACGCATTAAGCCTTGATCTACTACTAGCCATCTTGGAGAATTTTCAGATATTACAGTAACGACATCCCCCTTTTTTAAACCATAATTTGCGAAAGAAAAAGAGACTTTTGTTATTAAATCAGCCAGCTCAGAATAAGAAAATTTTTCTTTGTATTTCCCTCTTAAATCGCAAACAGCTAAAGTATCACCACATTTAAATTTTAATTTTTCCCAAATTTGATCTATATGATCAAGGTTCTTAATAAAATCTCTATTTTTGGCAAATGTATTTTTTTTAGAAAGAGGTTTGGCTTCAGGCCAATACGCTAAATCACCCATATTAGATTGATTTTGAAATTTTAATTTCTATTTTGATATAAAATCAAAATTAAATTCTTCCTCGATGGTTTTTTTAACAATTCTCTTGACTTCTTGAATATTTAAATTTTTGTTGTAATCAATCATATTTGCCATAAGACAATTTTCTATTCCGCAAGGAACAATCTTATTAAAGTTTTCTAATTCGCAGTCAATATTTATTGAAAATCCATTTATCGTAATCCATCTTTTACACCCAATTCCAATTGATGCGATTTTCTTATTTCCTATCCAAACACCTGTAAAACCTTTTCTAGAGTGACAATCTATATTAAAAGCTCCAAGGATTTTTATAATAATTTCTTCAATTTTTCTTAAGTACCAATTTAAATCTTTATTAAAATTTTTCAAATCTAAAACCAAATACGTTACTAATTGTCCTGGCATATGACAAGTTACCTCACCACCTCTATCAATCTTAAAAACATCATATTTAGCATCATTTTGAGAAAATAATAAATTATCGTAATTAGATCCTCTCCCCAATGTATAACAGAGTTGATGCTCCCCTATCCAAATAAAATCAGGGTTAGAATTATCTAAAATCAATGCCTCCTGATATTCTTTTTGTAATTTATAAACATCATTAAAAGAAGAAATATTATCAGGTTGTTTAATTATTGCTGTTCTATTATCCATATTTAAGTAGATTTAGAAAGTAAGTAAATATTTTTAGATTTGTTATGAAAATTTTAATCCATGGAAAGAATCTTGAACTCACTGGAGCATTAAAAGAATATACTGAGGCAAAGATAGAAAAAGCAACACATCACTATAAGGATATCGTTAAAGAAGCTGACATACACCTTTCAATTGAAAAGAATCCAAGAGTCTCGTTCCAAACTGCAGAAGTTACTATTTTTGCAAATGGTACCGTAATTAGAGCTGAAGAAAAAACTGAAAATCTATACTCAAGCATTGATTTAGTTTCAAATAAACTTTGTAGAAAATTACGCAAATACAAAGAAAGAAACAATAAAACAATTCATAATAAACAATTTAAAAATAAAGATTCTTTACCAATTGAAAGTATGGAATCAAATTTTTTAAATAAAGCTTTTTTTAAAGAAGGAACTGAAGCAAGTCTACCTGAGCCATCTATAAAAAATAAATACTTTGAAATGACTCCAATTTCATCAGACGAAGCAAGAAAACAATTAGATCTGATTGATCATGATTTTTATGTTTTTCGAAACAAGAAAAATAATGAACTTCAAGTTATATATAAAAGGAATCATGGAGGTTATGGATTGATTCAATCTAAATAAGTTTTAAATGCCCAATATTGAATATGAATTAAACGAGAAAATTCATGCGATTATTATTAACCCTTATTTATCATGGGAAGATTTCTGTGTGAATTGCGATTTAATAAGAAAATACAATATCAAAAATATTTCTACTTCACTAAATTATTTAACTGATCTTAAAAACTGTTTGGGTAATTACAGTGCGGATATAAACGCACTTATTTCTTACCCTTTAGCAGATTTACCAGTTTCATTTATTGAAGAATTAGTTTGTTTTGCAAAAGATAAGGGTGCAAAAGGAATTGAATATATCCCAAACTTTATCAATTTATCCAAAAGAAATTTAGAAACTTTCGCTGCTGAAATTGAGCAAGTTAAATTATCTGGATTACCAGTTTCAATAATCATAAATAAATCAAAACTACAAGAAGAAGTTTTTATTAATGCGATAGAAATATGTTTGGAATTAGGAATAAAAAATTTTCAATTCGGGGACGGGTTTGGATCTCCTCTTACATCTAATGATGTCCCCGAAATACTAAAAATAACAGGCTCTCAAAATCAAATAAAAGTTGTAGGTGGTATAAAAAAACTGACACAAGTTATTGATTTGTTTGATAATGGAATTAGTTGCGTTGGAACTTCTAATTTTTGTGAGATTTTCCAAGAAGTAAATTTTTAAATGTCTGGTTCTGGTGAGTGCAGACTAGAGGGTCTCTGTATTAAAGCTTCTCCATTAGGAGAGAATGATAGATTAATAACTATTCTTACTGATGAGCAGGGGATTGTTCGATTAGCGGTACCTGGTGCTAGACGTCCTAAAAGTAGTCTTGCCGCAGCTACTCCATTAACATATTTAAGTCTGCAAATTTTTGGGAAAAGAAATCTTAAATCTGTACGTCAAATTAAAATATTAAAAAGCTATTCTGGTCTAGGGAAAAATATCGAATGTCTTGCAGCCGCACAAGCAATAACTGAATTAACTTTTTTATTAGTAGGTAATAATGATAAGCAACAAAACTATTTATCTTGTGTTCTTGCACATCTAGATAGGATTTATTTGTATGAAGAATCTAAAGAAGAAGATATTAAAATGCTCTCAATGAGTATTCAATCTTTAATCCATTTATTAGCCATTGGAGGTATAAATTTACCAATTCATCATTGCTGTAAAACTGGAGAACCTATTATTCCGCCTTTAGGAAATTGGGAATGGAGTTGTTATTATTTGCCAAGTGAAGGGTTTTCGTCAATTGAAGATCATCAAAGTAATCTAAAAATAAATGCATCTGAAGTTGCTCTATTACAAAGACTTCTTTTTCCCGAATTACCAATAAAATCTAATGGAGAGTTGTTGGGACCTAAAAAAGTCTGGCTTAAAATATTATTTATTATTGAGACTTGGATCTCTTCTCAACTAGAGAAAGAATTATCTTCACTAAAAATGTTGCGAGAAATATATAGTTAAGATTTTCAAAAATCATAAAAAAATTTAAAAATTATGATCATAGCAGCTCTTACTGTTAACTTTATAAATAGCTAAATCAATTAATGTGGTTCATATTGCCTGGTTGGGTAAAAAATCCCCTTTTTGCGGAAATGTAACTTATGGCAATTCAACTACTAAGGAATTGAAAGCCAGAGGGCATAAAATTAGTTTTATTCATTTCGACAATCCCTCTAGTTCAAATTCATCAAAACCATTATTTCTTGCAAATGATCCTGATGTAAGTCTCCCATATTTAATTAAATCTCAAGTTTATACAATACCCTCACCAAGGGCAGAAAAAGAGCTAAGACTATCATTGGAAAGATTAAAACCTGACATAGTACATGCAAGCCTAACTTTATCTCCTTTAGACTTTAGACTCCCAGAGCTGTGTAATGAAATTAATGTTCCTCTTATAGGAACATTTCATCCACCATTTGATGCAAAAAATAGAAATCTAACTGCGAGCACTCAACAATTAACCTATCAACTTTATGCTCCATCTTTAGCAAAGTTCGATAAAATAATTATTTTTTCTGAACCTCAAAAAAATGTTCTTGATAAATTAGGAGTACCTACAGAAAAACAAATAGTTATTCCAAACGGCGTTGATGAAAATATTTGGAAACCTTTTTGCGAAAAAAGTAAAAAATATGATCTGGTAAAAAACAAACTTGGAAATGAAAGAATCTTTTTATACATGGGAAGGATTGCAAATGAGAAAAATATCGAGGCACTTTTACGTTCTTGGCGCCAAACAAAAACTCAAAATTGCAAATTAGTTATTGTTGGGGATGGACCAATGAAGCCAACACTTGAAAATAGTTTTTCTAACCTTGGTAATGAGAAATTAATTTGGTGGGGTGCCGAATTAGATTTAGAAACTAGGATAGCAATAATGCAAATAGCAGAAGTTTTTTTCTTACCAAGCTTAGTAGAAGGTTTATCATTATCACTTTTAGAGGCAATGTCTGCTGGTACTGCTTGTGTAGCTACAGATGCCGGAGCTGACGGTGAAGTTTTAAATAACGGAGCAGGAATAGTAATTTCAACTGATAATGTGGCTGCACAATTAAAAACTATAATCCCAATTCTTGTAGAACACCCTTCATTTACAAAAGATCTTGGAGAGAAAGCTAGAGAACGTATACTTCAGAGATACACAATTACTAAAAATATAAATTCACTTGAAAAAGTTTATATGAACTTAAAAGATAATTCAAAAACCTAACGAAACTCCTTACTTCTATTACTAGCTGAAACTATTGATTCCATTAATGCTGACCTTACACTCTTTTTTTCTAAAACCCTTAAAGCAGAAATAGTTGTTCCACCTGGAGAGGTTACTAAATTTTTAAGCTCAGAAGTAGAAAGTTTATTTTCCTTTAGTAGACAAATAGTCCCTAGTATCATTTCCATAACAAGTTCCTCTGAAATTATTTTTGGTAATCCCCCGCTTAATCCTCCATCACTTAATGCTTCTATAATTAAAGCAATAATTGCAGGACCTGATGAAGTTAAAGCTAAAAATATATCAAGGTAATCCTCAGTAAATTCATAAATTTTACTAGTATTTTCAAATAATTTTTTTGTAAATTGCTTCTGATCTTCTTTAATTTCTTCGCCCCAAGAAATCCCTGTTAAACCTTTTCCAATAGTTATTGGAATATTTGTAACCACCCGCACACATTTATGATTAGGGAACTTTTGAGTAAGTCTATTTATTGAAACCCCGGCAAGAATTGAAACTATTAAATTATCATCATTTTTTATATCATGGGCCTCACTTATATCATTTAATTGTTGAGGTTTTATCGAAAGAAGTTTATATTGGCAATCCCAAATTATTTTTGACTCTTTAGAAGCTGATTTATAAACGTTTATGTTATGTTTATAATTTTTTTTTATGTTTTCTAAACTTTTTTCTGTTTTTACAACACAAAAAACATTCTCTGGCTGAATTAATTTGTTATCTAATAGAGGGGTAACTATAGCACTTGCAATATTTCCAAAACCAATAATCGCAATTTTATCTGTCACAGATTAATCATGAAAAAGCACTTAATTTAGAATTACCCCATGCTGGTTCAGGAGTAGTATTTTTGCCCAAACCATATTGTGGTGTGTTTTCTGTAGACACAGAAGAAGGAGAAGCTTCTTCTGGGGAAGAACTAGTTACATTTACACAACTTGGAGCAAAAAGAAAAATACTTTCACCGACTCTCTCTTGATGTCCATCAATCGCATATGTGCCCCCAGCAATAAAATCAACCGCTCTTTGAGCTTGATCAGGATCCATCATAGTTAAATTGAGAATTACAGTTTTTCTCTCTCTTAATGCTTGTATGGCTTGAGGCATCTCATCAAAACTTCTTGGTTCCATTAAGCTTACTTCTGAGGATGAATTTGAGATTCCAGGCATACCAACTACTTTTGATGATCTTTTGTTATTCATAAAATCGAATGGATTTGAATTTGCAAGGGCATTTGCATTATTTGGATTTTGTTTGAAATTATTAATATCATTTAATTCATCCTCTGAAGCATAATCCAACTCATCAAAATCATCATCGAGATACTCATCCCCTGCAACAACTGCCTTTAATCTAGAAATAAGTGACACCTTTTAAATCCTCTTGTAATTGATTACTAAGGTTTAAGAACCTTGAGTAATAGATCCATTTTTTAAATGAATAAACTACCTATACTTAAATAACGTTAGTTGAACTTTACTGCAAGTTTATAGATAAGTTTTTTATAAAAAAAACAACTAATTAAGATCTGCTTCCAAAAATCAATGATCCTAATCTTAACCACGTTGATCCAGCGTCAATAGCCTCCTCCCAATCACCTGACATCCCCATGGAACAATCTGGCAGTTGTAGAGAATCAGCAAGAGCACGACATTTTTTGAACAAACCTGTATTTTCTTTAGAGCTAAGTCCTTTAGGATTGATAGTCATCAAACCGGTTAATGAGATATTTTTCAACTCTTGAATTTCTCTCCATTTCAAAATTAAAAATTCAGGATTAAAGCCTCCTTTAGTAGGGTCATCACTCAACTTAACCTGCAACATTATTAATGGATTTTTGTTCTCTTCAAGTGAAATATTAGAAATCTTTTGCAACTTTTCAAATGAATCTACTGAATGAATATATTTAAAATTTTGGACTATTTTCCTTATTTTATTACTTTGTATTCTTCCAATAAAGTGCCAATTTATTTGTTTAAGATCTTTTAAGGTTAATTGTTTTTCAATCGCTTCTTGAACCTTACTTTCACCAAAATCGTTCTGACCTATATTTTGAATAGTCTTGATTTCTTGACTTTTAAATCCTTTACTTACCGCAAGAATATTTACATTTGATGGTATTTTATTTTTTATTTTTAAATAATTTGCAGGGTTCACCTTTTATAAGAAAGTTTGCGTAAATAAATTCTCCCATTTAGATAGTTCTTCAGATCCTTTTCTTCTAGCTTTTTGAAGGTTTAATTCGGCCTGATTACGGGCATCTAAATAAGGTATAACTTCAAAAAAAACTTCTCTCTGTTGAACTTCTACCAAAAAGAACATTTTTTGAGCGTATAAAGTCGCATAAATATCTCTCCCATCATTTCCAGGAGAAACTTGGTACAACATACCAAATGTTGGATGGTTTAAATAACGCTCAGAACTCAAACCTAAAATATTGTGTTATTTATAATGCACCATACAGTTTTCTAAGAAAAATTGCTATGCAAATAAAACAAATCGATAATGTATTAACAATTACATTGAGAGATTTTGAAGGATAAAGAGTTCTAAATCTGTTGGTTTTTATAATAATTTTTTTCTTTGAGAGTAATGATTCTGCTCCATGATCAATTCTCAGAAATATATTTTGAAATAACCTTTCCACCAAGATTAACAAAACATTAAATGATTTCTTTAATCCTAAATTTCGAAAATTAATTGATCTAACTGACACTGATTTAATGATATTTTGAAGTTCTTCCTGTACTAGAGGAATAAAACGTAATGCAATTAACAACTGAAAAAGCCACTTACTAGTAGGCAATCCAATCTTTCTTAATGGATACATAAACCAACTTAATCCCCATACAATGTCTTCCTGCAATGTGGTTAAAAGCATCAAATTTACACTATGAATAACGGTAAATATCAAAGTGGAGGTTTTTATTCCTAGTTCAAAAGCTTTTCTTGATAAGTTGTAGGGACCAAAATTAATAAACCATATCTTCTGCGAAGGAATTTGCAAAATATTCCATTCTTTTTGGCTTTCCAGTACTACTTCCAACTCATTGGGATTTCTTAAGTAGCCATCAAGAGATTGGATATCAGACGAGGCAAGGATTGATATACATCCAACTAATAGTGACAAACATGAGAGCAAAAATAATGATCGCCACCATACTCTAGATGGCAATAAACTTAAAAAAGTAATGAATAGTAAAAAACCAACTAAACTCAATCTCCATATTGGACCTGCCCAAATTGGAGTGATTAAAAATATCATTACCATAATTATTTTTAATCTACTATCTATAATTCTTAGCCAACTTCTATTACCATGAACGTATTGACCAACAGAAAATTTGGTAAGCAAATTCATTAATCTTTTTGAATTAACTCAATATTTTCTCTTTCGACTTCTTTATTTAAAGCTCTTTGCTGTTTTCCTCTCCAAAGTAAAATGATGGGTGTGCCTTCAAAGCCTAAATTTACTCTAATTTGTTTTTCAATATATCTTCTATAAGTTATTCCGAATAATTTAGGGTCATTTACAAAAAGAGTAAAAGTGGGAGGTTTGTTCTTTACTTGAGTACCGTAATAAAGCCTACCTTGCTTGCCGCTTCTCTTCGTTGGAGGACTTTTCCAACTGATTGATTCTTTAAGTACTTCATTAAATACAGATGTTGTAACTCTTCTTCTATGTTGATTTACAGCATTAAGAGCATGCTCAAAAATATTATCAACTCTTTGACCAGTTAGGGCAGATATAAAAACCATTTTTGACCAGTGTAAAAAATAAAGTTTAGATCTAAGTTCTTTTTCTACTTGATAAATTGTTGAACTATTTTTTTCTACAAGATCCCATTTATTAACGACAATTATGCAAGCTCTGCCTTGTTCTTCTATGCGCCCAGCAAGCTTCTGGTCTTGATCAGTTACTCCATCTATAGCATCTATAACTAAAACACAAACATCACTTCTATCTATAGATTTAAAAGCCCTATTAATACCAAAGAATTCAGTACCATATTTAACATTTTTCTTTCTTCTAATCCCTGCAGTATCAATAATTTTCCAATAATTATCACCTTTTTTTATAAGCGTATCTATTGAATCAGTTGTCGTACCACTAATATCACTAACTATTGCTCTTTTTTCTCCACTGATTGAATTTAACAAACTAGATTTACCAACATTGGGCCTACCAATAATTGACATCATTATCTTTTCTTTTTCATCCTGGATATTATTTTCAGGAAGTTCGCCAATAACGAGATCTAAAAGATCTCCAGTACCTGAACCATGAATAGCCGAAACTGGGTTAGGTTCGCCCAATCCTAATTTCCAGAACTCCGAAGCTAGGGATATTCCTAAAGTAGTCGATTCGCATTTATTAACAGCAACAATTGTTTTACAACTTGAGTTTCTTAACCATTTTGCTATTGATAAATCACCATCAGTAATGCCTTGATTCCCATCTACCACCAGTAACGCGAGTGAAGCCTCTTCTAGAGCCAAGAAAACTTGTGTCCTGATCTCTGGGAGAAATTCACTATCATCATCAAAAACTAAACCTCCAGTATCAACTATTTGAAATTCCTTACCTCCCCATGAAGCATTTTGATAAGTTCTATCTCTTGTAACACCAGGCTTGTCAAATACTATTGCATCATTACTTTGGCAAAGACGATTAACTAAGGTAGATTTCCCAACGTTCGGTCTTCCGATAATTGCTATTGTAGGAAGAATCAATTCTTCTCTCCAAAGAAAGTAGTATCCATTACAACTATACCTTTAATAGATTCATTTACATTATTTAAAAAACTTATTTAATTTCTGGATCGCCAAAATGTCCTTTAACTGGATTAATTGGGGGTGAACTAGGACTTGGAATTAATCCATTATCTGTTGAAAAACAATCATTTTCAATCGCCCAATAAATCAGCCAATTTACTGCCGTCGCTCTTCTAGTTCTTCTTGGATAGAGTTCATTAATCTTATAACCTTTAAAATTAAGGAATTTTTTCAATCCCTGTTTATACTCTTTTGGAATTGATCGAGTCAAATGTACTGAGGCTGGTCGCTCTGAAATGATTTGAGGAGCTTTTTCAAATTTTTCTGACCAATAAGAAGAAGTTAATGCGCTAGAAACCCAGTTATTTAAAGTTGTTTCTCTAGTATAAAAAAGCCTTTCCCAAACCAATTCACAAACAAAAACATCACTAACCCTATCTTCGATAACAAGAAATAATAGATCCTTACATATTGGCCATGTAAATTGATTTTCAGATAATTTTTTTTTTTTATACATTAATCGAACCTTATCAAAATCAAAGAAAAATAAGGCATAAATTCCTTTTTATATTGTGATGCATATTGAATAATTTGATCAGGCATCCCAACACTTAAAGCTATTACTGCTGTATTGATGATATCCTCTTTTTTTAAAATTTCCCTGACTAAATTCCATCTTTTGCCAACTTTCATAATTGCCAATACCGTTTTATTTGTATTAGATTCTCTAATTAGGTTTGTTAATTCCGATTCTGAAGAAGGGCATTCTTTAATTATCAATGTCTCGCCTTTTTTTACCAAATCAAAATCATTCAAAGCTGCTGCTGCTGAAATAGAGGAAATACCAGGTATTGTTTTGGTAATAATTTCAGCATGATTATTTTTTATTAACCTCAAAATATAAGAAGAACTTGCAAATAGTGAAGTATCTCCAAGACAAAGTAAAACAACTGATTCGCCATTTTGTATAAATTTCACAATTTTTTCTACAGCATTAGACCATATTTCATCTGGATCAAAATCCTTCCTAGCCATTGGAAAGATGATAGGAATATTTTTTTTAAATTTGGTGTATTTTTTGACTATTTCCGAAGCGAAACTCTTTTTATTATCATCTGATATTGGGAAAACTATAACTTTAGCTTTTTTTATTGCATCCACAGCAGCAATTGTTAAAAGCGATGGATCTCCAGGGCCTACACCAACGATGGTGAATGTTGGTGAATCAGTTTTATATCGATTAAGTAAACTTAAGAACTTGTTTATTATCATTGTTATTTTATTAATTTTAGCTATGTACCCTTGGCAATACAAAAGTTTCAGCTAGTATAGATGACTCAATTTCAGACAATTCCTCTAACCTTTTGAAAGTTTGATTTTTAGAGAATTTAGTTTGCGCTAGTTTCCAGTAAACTCCAAAATGTCTTGCCTCACTTTCCAGCAGAGACTCATAAAGGGATTTAAAGGATTTATCTTCAGAATTCAGCGCAAGCAAGCTCAATCTTTCATGACTTCTTGCTTCAATAAGTCCTGCTATTAAGAAACTATCAAGCATTCTATAGGGCTCTTCCTTTCTTATATTCTTGGACAATTCAGCTCCATATGGAGGGGGTTGTAAGGACTCAAGAGAATGTCCAAGATCCTTTAAAAAATAAAGTATTTTTTCAAAATGCTCTAATTCTTCTCTCGCTATTGGACTTAGAACTTCTGCCAGATTTGGTTCTGATGGATATCTAAACATCAATTGAATTGCTACTCCTGCTGCTTTTCTTTCACAATGAGCATGGTCAATAAGAATATCTATTGGATTAGATAATGCGAGTTTTATCCACTCATTTGAGGTAAATGACGATAAATATTTAATATGAGAAGTGGGCCTTTTAAAATCGACTAGCATTTAATCCTTACTAATTAAATATCCAATGATTCCTTCAAGAGCTAAGGAATAACTTGATATGCCAAATCCACTAATAATTCCTATAGCTTTATCTGTAAGAAAAGATTCTTTACGAAAATCTTCTCTACTAAAAATATTTGAAATATGTAACTCTACAAAAGGAATTTTTGATCCAATTAAAGCATCACGAATAGAAATCGAGGTATGAGTAAAAGCGCCAGCATTTATAAGAATACCTTGAATACTTTTTACGGACTCCTGAATTTTATCTACTATTTCTCCTTCGTGATTACTTTGAAAACATTCAAGATTAATACTTTTTTCTTTAGCAACTTTAATTAAATCTTTTTCTATATCACTCAATGTTTTATTACCATATATTTCAGGTTCTCTAGTGCCCAAAAGATTTAGATTTGGTCCATTTATCAATAAAATATTCATCATCAATAAAGTCTTTTCTTTACAAATGCTATCTAGAAAGAAACAAAAAAACCAAAACAATTTCACACAAAGTGTCCATTAACTGATAAGTTCAAATAGTGGGGGTCGGTGCCCGAGTGGTTAAAGGGGGCGGACTGTAAATCCGCTGGCTCTGCCTACGTTGGTTCAAATCCAACCCGGCCCACTTTAAAATTGCCCTTGTAGCTCAGCGGTAGAGCACTCCCTTGGTAAGGGAGAGGTCTCGGGTTCAAGTCCCGACGAGGGCACTTGAGCAATTGATTAATATAACTGAGATCTCGTAGATCAGCATTTTAACTAGAATTCAAATATATTTAAAATAGTTTGTCTTCAGTAATGCCACTATCGTCATACCGGATGCACAAAATATATATTGCAGCAACCATGAATTATGGTCTAGGTTCTAATGATCCAGAGGAGTTGGCCTACTACAACAAAATCAGAAAAGAGATGGATGATATGAAAAAACAACCAATTAAAAAAGGAATTTCTCTCAATTGGGATACCCCCGAAGGAATGGATAAATGAATCTGAATACTTTTTTGTTAATTGATGGGAGTTTGATGCTTATTGGTCTACCTTTATTGATAATTCTTAAAGGCAAAAATTGATCAAAATTTCAATACATTTTACCCATATTTAAATTCAATTGTTGATCCTTTATCCGTATATGGGAGTACCTCAAACCGTACATATTTTTTAGTCAGATAGCTTGTCTGACTAGTTAGAACTTAGATGTAGTCGTCATGAGCAAATGTCTACGAAATCCACACTAAAAGAAGATTATAAATCTGAGATTGAAGAAAGATCAGAAGAAGAACTTCTTGAAGAAGAAATCAGGAATCAGCAAACATTAGATAGCTTTGTTGAATCTGATAAGAACTGGAGCTGATCAAAACTTATTTATTAGGAGAAAGTTATGAACTTAAAAAGATCACCATTCTCTATCTTGAATAAAGAGAGTAGAGAAATTGACTATATCAAAGGAGTTTACAAGAGAAAAATTCAAGCTGAAATTGAATCTTATAAAGATCCCGAAGATGAAGATAAGAGAGATACAATCCAAGCTCAAGATATATTGATGCTTGATAGAATCTCAATTTAGTTATTCTTTTTTTTCTTCTTTACCTTTTCATAAACTTTATCAGCCTTCTTTTCAATACTATCCAGCTTATTTGAAAGTTCTTTTAAAGTTTCTGATTTTCTTTCTTTAACTACGGTATTTTTTAGCTCAATATTTTTAACAGGCTCTTCTTTAACAACAATACCTTTTGTCTCTTCAGTTTTAATTCCAAACTTACCTTTAATAAAATTGGCTACAAGAATAAGAACAGGCACATGAGCTAAACCGCCTATTACTATTATTGTTTCTGAATAAGCCATTTAATAGTTAAGATAACTGAGATATTTAAGAATAAATTTAATTTTAAAATCCTTTTCATCAAGCAAATAAACATTACTAATCATTTCTTGATTCATAGATCAATAATCTTGCTATTAATTGATTAGAGACTTTTTTTATTAAATGCCATTAGACGTATTTCTAATGAACATGTGTGTTGTAGTTATTGCCTTGCTAATTAGAAGAGAAATCAAACTTAAGAAGGCGAGATAAATCATGAAAACACAAATTTTTAAAGAGCAATACATTCCAAATATTCATGCCATTACTCTTTTACTAATGCTTCTTATATGTCTGTGGTTACCTCTAGCACTCCGATTCTTATTAATAATTTAGTCAAATTCATTAGTTAATCCTCTTATCCTTAAACTCTGCTATAGCTAATTTTGTTTTAAAGATCTTATATGGAACTCCTGTTCGCATTAAACTTGTATAAGTTTGCATAGTTAGTTTTCGACTAATCAGAAACCCAACTTGTGATTTTCGTTGTGCTATAAATATGTCCTCCAGATTCTATATTCTTAATGGTTTCAGGATCAGAAAAAACATGCTTAGCTACACCTTCTTCAGCTTGATGAATAACAATAACTTCTTTTGGATCAATTAAACTTTTGCCACGATATAGAGGAGTAAGTCCTACCGTTTTATGAAATGCATCTATCTCTGGACTATCAAACATTTCTACCCATTCCTCAAATGTATTTGAAAGTTTAAAGGTGAAAACAGTAGTTTCAATAGTCATAAAAAAAAGCTAATTGCTTTTTATTTTAAATCGACTGTCAATAATCAAGAAAAACTGGTGGATAAGGTGTTTGTCCATTCATTAATGATGTGTCAATTGGTTTACAGATATTCATCAATGCATCTTGTCCGAACCCTGGACCAGAGGGTCCATCTATAAACTCCTGAAAATCTTCAGCAGAAATACCCTCTTTTACTTCCCAAAAACAATATACAGGACCAGTTTTAGTTACGGCATTTGCAGAATGGTTAAAAAATCCTTTTTCTTTATTAGCTGCTACCGCATCATCCCATCCACCACCTGGTGACATTGCCGCATAAGCTGTTTCCCACCATTTTTCAGCTTTTCCTGCCTTAAATTCATGATGAACAATATAAAAAGTTGATGCCATAAAAATAATTTTTGTACTGATAATAAAGCTACTTGATATAAGTAAAGGGAAGATTAATTTATTTTGAATTCCTAAATAAAAAAGGGGCTAAAAGTACCAAGCGATCGACTGTCAATAAAAACAATCTTTATCAGAATCCAGATATTGCTTCATAGAAATCAGCGTCTGGGAGTATTTCCTTCAAGGGTTCAATCTCCTTGGCTGGGCCATGGACCTGCACAGTAATATCTGACACTTCAAAAAGCTTGGGAATCATATGTCCCATATTTTTGAGATGAAATAAAGCGGCAGCACCATCTTTATATGCCTCTCTTACATAAGCCTTATCTGAACCGCATGTAGTGATATTAAAAAAAAGGCAGTCAGGTTCATTAGATTTTGTCAGTACCAAAATTTCTTCTAAAAGAGCTATGCACTGGTCCATCTTCCCATCCTTGATTGTGAAGTGGGGATGGATAGAAACCATTGATGTATCGAGAGACATGAATTTATAGATATTTCTCCTTTCTTTTTAGCAACTAATCTTGATTAAAAAGTTAAAAATATAGATTATCTAAAAATTAAGAATTTTCATTTGGTATCGCATGTACCGTTTATACGTTTTTTGGAAGCTATTAATTGGATATGAGTTACTTTGCTGAACCAAACCATATTGAATATGACATATGGTTCGATGAAAACGTCGACCCAGTGGATCTTGTGAATTACTCAGATGAAAAGGAGTTCAGTGATTCGGTACACTTTAAGTTCCATAAGTTGTCTACTAGAAATTTAACGATTGGTTCTTCTGATAATTTTCACTGGTAAATAAAAGATTTTTCACTCCATAGATATTTATGAATCTTACGCAGAATATGTTCCATCACTTTCTCTTCTTGCCTTAGCTAATACAATTTCATCTACAACTTTTTCAATCATGTAAGCACTTTTTTTACCAAAACATTTTTCTTTTTTAATACTCTCAAAATCATTTGGTATTAAATCATTATATTCACAGCAGTCACATTTAATATCAATTTTCTTACCTCTGAAAACCTCTAAAGCTTTAGAAAAAATCCATTGCTGAACTGAAATACTTTCCCAGCTATCAAAATTCGACCATTCATCAAAATCCCTATTAAGTATGCCTTTTAATCCATCAGCCTGATTGACATATACTAAGTATGAATCTTTTCTTGGTTCATCATTAATACCAATTATTTTGACAGAATTTTGATTCATTAAATATAGATTGATTGAGTAGCCTTATAAATCTAGAGGATAATTTCAAAAATATAAACAAAAAAATGTCTCAAATAAGATCATTAATTGCTTTATCCAATCTAGAAGTATGATTTGTATTTCTGAGTAATTCAAAATCCTTAAAATCAAATCCCGGGCCAACACAACAACTCACTAAGGTAAATTCGCCTGTACTTTTTGCAGCTTGCCAATATCCAGATGGGATCATTTCTACTGGATTATTGGAATCTAAAATTAAATTTCTTATTAACTTATTATCATTATCTAGGCACCATAAATTCAGAGGATCGCCCCTTAAATAAATCCAAATTTCATCAGCATTTTTTACTCTGTGCCAAGCACTTTTTGCATCTCTCTCCAAAAGATAATAAATTCCCGTAATAAAGTTTCTACTTTGGCCATCTTCCCTTATTAGGGAATTCTTACTCCTTACTATCTCTCTAAACCATCCACCCTCAGGATGAGGAGATAAATTGAATTGTTTAATTATTTCTATGTTTTTTTTATTAAGATTCACATCACAAAATATCTTTTAAATTTCTCTTACACTTAAAAGCTAACTGAAAAAAATCAAAAAAACTATATTTTCTAAAAAATTAAGCACAAATAACTGACAAATCTACAAAATTTTTATTTTCATCTGCCAGTTCAGTAATTATTCTATTTAGCCATTCAGAGGTCGTTTCACAATAGCCTACATTTAAAATAGTTTTTTGCTTTGATGTTTCTTCTTTATCCATAGTTAAAGTATTTTTATATAAATTAGTCTTTAATTAAATCTATGTGAATAAGTCTTAATTACTATCTATTTTAAAAAGTTGTATTTAATACATATTTAAGGACTGCTAGTAAACAAATAAAATTAAATCGTTGACAAGAAAATGTATACAAGTAAGAGTAGAAAAAATTTATTATTTAACCTATGAATAACATCAAGATTGAGGAATTGATGAAAGTAAGGTTCGATGGTATTGCTAATAGAATTGGGCAATTAAGCAAAAGGGAAAGTGAGTCTTTATTACTTGAGCATCTTGAATGGTTGGAGGGAGGATGGGAGACTGAAGAAATCTTATTTTTAAAAAAGCCCTACAGAAAATGGTGGTTCTAACTCCACTTCTATAAATAATTAATGATGGCCTAAGGGACCAGGGCCAGATCCTATTTTATAAGAATTGTCTAAAGATTTCTCAACAAATAATTTCGCTTTTTCTATGGAATCAAATAGATCAAAACCTAAAGCCTTGTAACCACAAATAGCAGCACTCAAAGTACAGCCACTACCGTGGGTATTTTTTGTATTTATAAAATTATTAAATAGCCACTCTTTTCTACCATTTAAGTCAAGGAAAAAATCCTTCCCTTTCATATCTTTTAAACCGCCACCTTTTATAAGTACCGCTTTAGCTCCAAGACCAATAATTTTTATTGCTGAATTTTCGATATCTTCTTTACTCCTTATTTCTAAGCCAGAAAGTAGATTTGCTTCATAAATATTTGGAGTTACCAAATCAGCAATTGGTAATAAGAGTTTTTTATAAGCATTAATAGCAGAATCTTCCAGTAATTTAGAACCAGTTCTTGTAACCATTACTGGGTCAATAATTTTGGTTATTTTGTATGTATTTAATTTTGAAGCGGTATCATTAATTATCCTTTCATTTAATAACATTCCAGTTTTTAAGGCATCAATACCAAAATCAGCAAATAAAGTATCTAACTGATTTAATAAAGTATTCTTCTCTACTGGTTGAATGCATGTAACCTCTATACTATTTTGTGCGGTAATACATGTAATAACAGAACATCCATGTACTTTAAGGGCCATGAAAGTTCTCAAGTCAGCTTGTATGCCTGCTCCACCCCCGGAGTCACTACCGCCTATTGAAAGTGCAATTTTAGAATACATAATTTATTAACTCATTTTTGAAAGTACTATAAATAAATTTTAATTTAAATCAGAAATCTGAATATGCATTAAAAAAATCTAACTCCAATTCCATAGCTCTCCTGTATAAATATTTGGCCTGATTAATATCATATGTTTCTTTATTAGTCTCAATAAGATTTTCAAGTGAAGCTGCTAGCTTTTCAAAGCTCGCATCAGAATAAGTAATTATCCATTCTTTATATTTAATATCAAAATCCTCCTCATACAAACTTTTTCCTATCCAAGAATAAAGTCGCATACATGGAGTCATTGCAAACATTATTTTAACGGAGCTAAGTCTTTTGGAAGTATCATCAAGAAAATCTGTATAATTTTTAGTGGCTTTTTTTATATAGTTATTAGACAAATCAATATCCCATTCTTTTGCATACGTTTCATGAAGTATTAACTCCTCTGAAACGCCCATTAACAGTTCACTTAATTTCCTTATTGAGTACTTATCTTTTGATTTGGAAACAGCAAGACCATAAGCCTTAGCAAAAGTCTCTAAAAAGAAATAATCTTGAGCTAAATATTCTTGAAATATATTTTTAGGAAGACTTCCATTCTTTAAACCTTGAACAAATTTTGTATTTAAACTTAGTAAAGCAATCTCATAATTATCCTCCCAAAGTTTTTTTGTAATTGACATAGATATTTATTGAAAAGTTAAAAAATTTTTCTTTCTTAAATTTTAATACCTAAAAAATATTTATTTTAAAATTAGTCAAATTAAGAGGGGGTTTCATAAAAATGCCCATTTTTATTTAGCAATAAGATCTCTTTAGAATCATTGGGAATTTTTTCTGGCATTAATCCTCAAGACTTGAAAATGAAAATTTATTAAATTCCAATATCAAGGGCCATTATTTTTTTATCCATTTTATTTTAATCCTGATAATTTTTTGGGGTCATTAAATAAAACTTTTTTTAAACCTAAGATATATAAACAAACCCCAAAAAAACTCAAAATAAAATCAACATAAAGATAATGAGTCATAGTAATTTGATCTTTATTTATTTATAGCTGTTTAGGAAAAATCAAGATGTGATTAATTAAATGCAAACGTAGAAAATAATAATCAATAACAGAGTAAATTTGCACATATATAATGCATTATTTTTAATACTTATAAATATCAAATATCTCAAAAGCAATGCATTAGTTTTCTATATATGCATTTAGTAAATTTTTCTTAAAAATGGATATTATTTTATACATCAAAAGACGTCAATTCTAGCTATATGTATATTAAAAAACTATGTGGTCTAAGATCAGGCTTGCCATTTACGGAACTACTGCTTTAGCGGGAATTATTTGGCCATTTTATTTTATTAATCAGTTTATTAATTTGGTAAGAAATGGAAATATTCAAGGGTCAGCGATAGATGTAGGAAACGCCTTTTTTGATGATGCATGGATAACACCTACATCAGGATTTATATCCGCTGATACAGCGGTTCTTCTCATAGCTATTTTTGTTTTTTATGCTGCTGAAGGGAGGAGACCAAAATTACGTTTGTGGGGTATTTATTTCCCACTAACATTTATTATTTCGCTTGCTTTTTCATTTGGGGCATTTATGTTTATTCGTGAACTAAAAAATAATAAAGTAATAAATGAAATTAATTGACAATTTTGTAGAAAAATTCCACAATTATTCTCTTCCTTCGCCAGAAAAGTGCTTTGTATTAGAAGAGGGAGATGAACTATACATAAATAAATGGATAAAAAATGGAAAAATTAATGGAAAAATGAAAGATATATTTGAATGGATTGAAAAAAAATATTTATCTAATAAAAAGCAACTAGAGAAAACTGATAAAAAAAATTTGATGAATTAATAAGAAGATTTTATTTAAAAAATTGGAGGATTATCTTATTAATGTGTAATTACCAAACTAAATATAGATATTATTCAAAAGTTATAACTTTAATTAAAGATAAAAGTTTTCCTGAAATGAAAAATAAAGATTTTCTGAAATTATTTGAAAATAATTAGTTATTTAATCAATTCATTTACAAATTAAAATTTTGTTTTTTAGTATAAAACAAAAAAAATCTATGAAGGATATAAATATTTTATGGTTCAAAAAGGATCTAAGAATAGATGATAATGAAGCACTTTATGAATCTTTAAAAAATAATGACATCTTACCTATATATATATTTGAAATTGAGTTATGGAATCAAAAAACTCATTCAAGAAGGCAATGGCAATTTTGTAAGGAAAGTGTATTAGATTTAAGAAATTCACTTAAAGAAAAAGGACAGCCACTAGTAATAAGAACAGGAAATGTAATTGAAATCTTTGAAGAAATTAGTTCCAAATTTAATATAATTGGAATATATAGCCATCAAGAAACTGGAGATTGGCTTACTTATAAAAGAGATCAAGAAGTTAAATTATGGGCTTCAAATAAAAAAATAATTTGGAGAGAATATTTACAGTTTTCTGTATTTAGAGGAAATATAAATAGGGATGACTGGTCAAAGAAATGGGCAAAAAATACATCCAGGGGATTAATTAAAGACCCATTAAAAATTAATCCAATTAATTTTGATGCTGGAGTAATACCCGACGAAAAAATATTTTCTTTTAAAAAAGACGAATGTAAAGGAAGATTAAAAGGAGGAAGAAAAAAAGGCCTTGAAAGGATGGAATATTTTTTTAAAGAAAAATTAAATTCATATTCAAAAGATATTTCTAGCCCAGAAAAATCTTTTGATAGCTGCTCAAGATTATCTCCTTACATTAGTTGGGGATGTCTTTCATTGAAAGAGATTTTTTATCAAGCAAATTTATATAAAAATAATAATTCAAGAATGTTGAAGAGTAGATTAACTTGGCATTGTCATTTTATTCAGAAACTTGAAAGCGAACCAGAATTAGAATTCCAAGATTTCCACCCTTATTTTCAAAATATTAGAACTAATAAAACTGAATTACTTGTTTTATGGAGTCAAGGCAATACTGGTTTTCCTTTTATAGATGCTTGTATGCGTTCATTAAACTTTAATGGATGGATTAACTTTAGAATGCGCGCAATGCTCATGTCTTTTGCAAGTTATAATTTGTGGTTGCCATGGCAAGATTCAGGATCAGAATTAGCAAAAAAGTTTATAGATTATGAGCCTGGAATTCATTGGAATCAATGCCAAATGCAGTCTGGAACAACTTCTATAAATACCAATAGAATTTACAATCCTATTAAGCAGGGAAAAGATCACGACCCTAAAGGTGAATTTATAAAAAAATGGGTGCCAGAATTAAAAAAAGTAACTGATACTTTTATTCATGAGCCTTGGTTACTAAGCAAATTTAATAATGAAGAATACTCAAAATTAGAATACATTAAACCAATAGTTGATATTTCTAAAACATCTAGAGAAGCTAGGGAAAAAATTCAAGAAATCACACAAAAAAAAGGGTACTGGGATATATCAAAAAAAATATATTTAAAGCATGGCTCAAGAAAAAAAACAGTAATCAATAAAAGACCTAAAAAAATTTATAACAACAACCAAATCCAATATGAATTAAATTTAGGGATATAAATTTAATTTATTATTTTATTATTCATATTGGATTAAATCCTTCATAATTAAATAATCAGGTAATGATTTTATAAATCCATTTAAAAAATCCACAGTCTAGTTATATAAGCTTTAAGGTAAATTTAACGAGATAAAAACATGCCAAAACCTACTAAAGAGCTAAAGTCAACCCCTTTTACAGAAGTAATAGAACTGGAAAGGATAGTTACTCCAGATGAAGAAAAAACAGTTGATCATATTTTTGTAAGGAGAAAGAAAATTTGTACCCGTCATCCTGAAGGATTTGCTACAGAAGAAATTGCAAGATTTGATGTTGCCTGGCCAGAAGAACCTAAAGAAGAATTAAAAGATTCAACTAAAGTCAATGAAGAGATTGAAATCAGTATTAATAAGTAATGTCAAATAGATTTGAATGGGATGATACTAATAGTTCAGGTATATGGTGGAGTACTAATGTAAGTATTAGAGACGAGTGCATTTTGCTTAAAGAAGATACTCAATGCGAAGATTCTGATATAGTCGAACTTCTTAGGAGTATTGCACAAAATATTGAAGATAATGGCCTTTAATTTTTAAAACCATATTTTCTTTATCAGAGATTTTTAATTCCTTTTACAGCTTTTATTAATTCGATAGTTATACCTTTTTCACTCATTGAATGACCAGCATCATTAACAATAATTAATTCAGAATTCTTTAATTTCTTATTTAGATCCCAAGCACTCCTAACAGGACATACAACGTCATACCTCCCTTGAATTATTTTTGTTGGAATCGACTCTATTTTTTTTATATTTTTCAAAATAAAATCATCTTCTAAGAAAATATTATTAATAAAATAATGACACTCGATCCTTGCAAAGGCATCCGAAAAAGAATTAACTTCAGACTTATCAAAATCAAATTTTTTATATATTAAATGACTTGTTGAGAGTTCCCATTTTGTCCAAGCTGCTGCTGCTTTTGATCTAAGATTCGCATCTGAAGATGTTAGATATTTATAAAAAGAACTTATTAAATCATTTCTTTCTTCTTTTGGTATTACAGAAATATATTCTTCAAATTCATCGGGGAATATCTCACTTGCACCATATTGATAGAACCATAACAATTCAAACTTTCTACATAAAAATATTCCTCGCAAAGTTAAGCTGATAACTCTTGAGGGATTTTTAATCGCATATATCAGTGAAAGTGTTGAGCCCCAAGATCCACCAAACAAATGCCAAGTATCTATTTTGAAAAGAATCCTTAATTTCTCAATATCATCAACTAAATGATTGGTCGTGTTTTCTTTTAATTCGGAGAAAGGAGTTGAAGAACCGCAACCTCTTTGGTCAAATTGAATAATATCGAATTTATCTGGGTCAAAGTATCTTCTATATCTTGGTTGACTTCCTCCTCCTGGACCTCCATGAATGACAAGAATTTTTTGGCCATTTGGATTACCAGATCTTTCCCAATAAATAGTATGAATATCACTTACTTGTAAAAAACCCTTTTCACGTACTTCAATTTTTGGAAACAAGACTTGATCTTTCATTTTGAAATATTTTTAATCACTTTACTAATACATATTATCCAAAAAGAAGTCTAGTTTAAAAGAAATTTGTTAAACAAAAAAAGGACTGCTTGTACAGTCCTTTTAAATATTTGATTTCCTTCTTACAGGACATAAAATAACATATTTTAAAGTCTATTTACTCATAAACCTAGAATACGTGAATTCGGGGATTTCTCTCGATAATTTCAGTCCCTATTGTCGCTAGTAATTATAAAGCGAAGTCTTATCAGACTAATTGATTGAACTTTAATTTTCGAATAATCCCATTCTCAGGAATACGCTTCCTATATTTTGGAATTTGCTAAATTTCAGGCGGAATATCAATCATTTAGATTGCCTCCGAACTCAACATTTATAAATTACTCCTTTTTATATTTTCAGTAAATCCGTAAATATGCTGATTTACTTTTTTCTTAATTTGTAAGAGGATTTTAATGATCCTTTGTTTTTTATAGATAAATATAAAAATTAAAGTCTATAATCCCTTATTTATTCAGTTTCATAGAGCCAAATAGCTTCAATTATTCTTTTATCACTAGCAGAAAGTTTATGATCTTCTAATTTCCACTGAACAAATTTTACACACTCATCAATAGAAGGATTCTTATCACGGCACTTACGCCACTCTCTAATCCAATCTGCTAAGGCAAAATTTATTTTTGTAGTGAGCATATTTACCAATCAGGGTAATTAAAATCTCCCCCAATAGGTTCTTCAAAAAATTCCCCTTCTTTTATACCTTTATCATATTTTTCAATTATCTTTTTATAAGAAGCTATTGAGGGAATTAAATCTCCTACATATATGGGTTCCATTGTAATTGTTATAGTAATCTTAATTATTTATTATTTTATATAAGAATTTAATAAATAGATTATTAATATGCCTTATGGATTTCATCAAAAAGAACAAGATCTTAACACTAATGGCTGTAATTGCAGTTTTATCATTTGCATTAGAAAAAGTAGGCATAATACACCCTTAAATTAATAAAGTTTATTTGTAAATACTTCCTAATGAAAAAAGTAAACCGATACTATTACTGCAAAAATAAGCAATGGAGATAATAATGTAAAAACTAAAGTTGAAAGATTAATCAGCATAAATTTTAAATAAATATACAAATTTAATAAACATCACTTTTAAGCATTTGCAATAAGTAAAATTTAAATTATTACGATATAAAAAAAATTTGGATAAAGAAAGATATAAAGAAGAATATGAAGAGGGCTCAGACTTACTATGGCCTAGTGATAAAGAAGATAAAATAACTCGGCAATTTTATAAAGATTTATCTAATCTTTCAAAAAATATAAATCATAGTAAAAAGAAAAAGCTAAAACTTTTTGAACAATTAGTTAGAATAATAAAAGGCAAAGGCTGGGGTTAATTAATATTCAAACTAAAATGAAAAATATAATGATACTAATTAGAAGTTTTTTTCTTTTAAGACCAAGATTTTTATCCACTATATTTTTTATTCCTATTCTTTATGGAATTGGCTGGGCTTTATCTCAGCCACTTTTATTGTTTAATTTTGAAAAAGAAGATTTGTCCTTAATTGGTACTGTTATTACTTTCTTACTTTTTATCTTTTTACTCCCATATTGGTTTTATATCAAACGAAACAAATCAAGAGCTTGGATAATTCTTGGGATAACAAAAGACAAATTCTTAAAAAACTTTGTCAATTTTTCTCAAGGTATTTTATTTGCTTTATTTTTAATAATTCTAATTCTGGTACCACTATTGCAAAAAAATTATATTTCTTGGGTTGGTGAATTCTCCCCAATAATATTACTAAATTCTATTTTACTGGGATTAGGTGTTGGATTCGCAGAAGAAATAATTTTTAGAGGCTGGTTACTAGAAGAATTAAAATTTTAATATGGTACAAAAATATCAATAGCTTTACAAGCTATAATTTTTAGCTTTGTTCATAATTTATCTAATGAGATATTTTGGAACATTGTAGGATTACGTTTGGGATTTATTTTACTTGGGATATTTCTATCATTAGTAAAAATTAGAGATAAAGGTTCTTTATGGAATTGCATAGGAATTCATGGAGGACTTGTGGGTATTTGGTTTTTATTAAATAATGGATTAATAGAATTCAAAGAAAATACACCTTCTTTTTTAGCAGGGCCTTTTACACAAAATATTCCAAACCCAATCGGAAGCTTTAGTGCAATTTTAATATTATTTTTGTTATGTATTTTTTATACAGTAAAATCAAAAAAAATTTTTTACTAGAAGTTTTAATTAGATATAAATACCGATTGATTTTTAATTAGTAATTGTCAGATTAGAAAAAAGCTTAATACTCATATGAACTTTGAGGCAGGAATAAGATTTATTGTTTTTTTAATAATTTTTGGAGTTACTAATTATCTAATGATGTTGAAAAGATATGAAAACGACATCAAAAAAAAGAAATATTTGCAAAAGGAAAAAATTTCCAGGCTATACCCTAAAGGTTCATTTATTTTCTAAAACTTTTGTAAAATTTCCTCACCATTTTTTATTAGTTTTTTGCCAACCTTCATTTAACAATTTTCGCCACAATAATCTAGCTTCTTCTATAGCAATTTTTTTTCTAGTTTTCATTAATGGAGGATTTTCTCCATGAATTCCCATAATAATTCCTTCTTCAATAAACATATAATCAATAGATTTATCAGAATGCTCTTTATCTTTGTAGAAACGCATCACCCCTACAAAATTGGAGTCAATTAACCAGAAATCATTAGTTGAATTCAATAAACTAAAATACAATTAAATTTATCACATGTTTGATTGCAATCTGCGAGAGAAATATTTATTAAGTTTATTCATATTTGATATGATTTTTCTTTTTGTCTACTTTTTTTCAATTCGCCACGTTTTTTCTTAACCTCAACTCTTTTCTTTTGTGATGCTTTAGTGGGTTTTGTAGATTTTCTTAATTTAAATGGATTATTTAAAGCATTTTTTATGATTGAACTAAATTTCATTAAAGCTAGCTGCCTATTTAATAATTGATTTCTGTGTTCTTGAACCGCTAAACGTAAGCTATTATTCACTAATTTGTTTTTCAAGTTTCTCTTAAGAATTTCTTTCTGATAATCATTTAATACTTTGGAATCTTCTAAATTAAAAATAATCTCTACTCTGCTTTCAATTTTATTTACATTTTGTCCTCCAGGACCCGAGGATCTGGAAAATCGCCACTTAATTTCCTTAGATGGGATTACTAATGTTTTAGTAATTTTTAAATCCATTTTTAGTTCTTTTTGATTTAGATCTTTAGAATCATCTCCTGAATACTCTAAAACATACCTTAAAATTCGATCGGTAAATACTGGGCGGTTAAGTTAGGTAAACCGAAATTCGGTGTATTTGCCGTATCAATATCTTCGGTATTTATCCTTTCATATTTCAAAGAATTATCAGATATTGAATTTGTACTAATTCAAAGGCCGCTTATGTATTCAATGTTTGATCTTCTTTTTGAAACACCTTCATATCGCCCAGTATATGTTATTTCAGATAGTGAAATGAAGGAGTTAAAGAAAAACCAACATCAAGAAGAGCTTGATGAAATTACAAAACAAAAAGTAAGACTTGAAGATGCTTTTAAAGCTCAACTAAAACATCTTGAAGAGAGAGAAAAAGAAGTAAAAAAAGAACTTAAATTACTCTCAGCATCAAAAAATAAATAATTTATTTTTAGAGAAATTACTTTTTTCAAAGACGGTTTTAAACCGTCTTTTTTAATTCTTCTAGTTTTAAGGTATCTTTTAAATCCACAGATTTTAAAAATATTTTCCATAATTAGAAAATGAATAACAATAAAGAAAAAATTAGAATGTTCTTACCCTTTAGCTGGGTAATTTGTGCAGCAATATCTTTTGCTTATATAAATTCACATTTAATAAACACCTAATATAGATGTCTTATCCCTCAAGAGACGAAATACTTGCATCTTCAAAAGGATGGGTAGCATCTTTTTTAAATTTTCTTCCTGGTTTAGGATCGGGTTACTTATATCAAAGAAGATGGAAACCCTACTTTTATACCATCACTGCTAGTACTGCATGGTTCGCTTTAGGTTTTTTTTTACAAGGAGATTCAGAACCCTCTCAAAGTGAACAAATAATTGGAATTTCTGGTCTTTTTTTTATATCAATAGTTACAGTTATAGAAGCAAACTTGGCATACAAAAAAGCAAGTAATAAAACAAAAGCTGAAAAAGAGAAACTAATTCCCTCTGAAAAAAAAGGATGGTTTAAATAATAAAAAAATTTAGATCTAAAAAAATATTTAATTAGTTCTCAGTTTCTTAATTTAAATAAATAATTACCATAAATGATTTTTAAGATAATTAAAAATTTTTTTTAGTTATAAAAAAATAAAATTTCCTTTTCTTTAAGACCTTCCCATCCCGAATCTATTAATAATTGATTCAATGTTTCTTTATCAAAATGCTTAGAACCCGTTTTGACGCATCTATTTCTCATTGATTTTTTAACACCACTCCTTTGTCTTTTATTCTCCTCATCCATAATTCTATTGTATAGATCTAACATTTTTTGAGGGATTGGAGTACCGTCAAGATCCACTCCATTTTGAATAGCAAGATCAACAGCCTGCATTCCCATTTTCTTCATATATTAAAAAAAAGCTGAAACCATAATAAAACAAAAGTTATTAATCTCAAATTCTTTGAATAATAATTTATTGATTTTGAATTTCCTTAAGTACTCTAATAGCCTCTTTAATGTGTTCAGGACCATTCAATAAATCTCTAAAAATATGCCTAACCGTACCTTTGCGATCAATAACGTAAGTTACCCTACCATCCATAAAACCTAATACTTTAGGAACTTTAAAAGTTTTCCTAAGAGAGTCATTTGTGTCGCAAAGTAATGGATATTGTAATTTATTTTTATTAGCAAATGCCAAATGACTTGAGGCACTTCCATTACTTACTCCCCAAACTTGCGCACCTAATACTTTAAATAAGTCATATTTATCTCTAAATCCGCAAACTTCTATAGTGCAACCTGGCGTATCATCTTTTGGATAAAAAAACAAAACAAGGGGACTTTTTAATCCCTTATTTGATCTTTTAACTCCATTTTGATCCAGTAAAGAAAATTCTGGAATTTTATCTCCAATCTGCACAACAGTTCTTATAAAGTTCCATATTAGAGGTTAATGTGTTTTTATTGTGGCCTTCAAAGTAAAAAACTAATATTAAAGTCAGTTTTTTTGTTTTAAAAGATACTAAAAAATTATTGAAATAAACTAGGGTAGATTTGTTAATTCAATAATATGGAATTAATAATTTATATTTTTCTATTTCTTCTTCTTTTTTTAGGAGTTATTTTTAATTTAAAAATAAATAATTTTAAAAAAGTTAAAGAAATACGAAACAAAGCTAAAGATTATTCAAAAAAAAATAATTAAATATTTATTGCTAAGATTAAAATTCAATTTTTTCATTTGGAGTAAATACTGAGCAATATTTTTTTACTAAGTCCTTTGGCTGACTAGTGGAAGAATTCGTTAATTTTAATTTTAGTTTTTCTATAGCCTCATTAGCATTAATCTCACCCAGTCGATATCTTGCACACGTATCCAATACTTTAAACATTTTTGTAGTTACAGCTTCAGCTGGATAAATTAGAAAAAAAAAGTAAATAACAACAAATAAGTATTTCATTTTTTTTAATAGTAAATATTTAGCGAATAGTTTCAATAATTTAGAAAAAAATTAATTTAGAAAAAGATTAAAATTTAATAAAATAATCTAAATTAAGTAGAATCTAGGATTGCTATAAAATAATAATAAAAGAAATTAAGATAAAATAAGTGATACTAATAAATAATCTCGGTACAAATGAGAAAATTAATTGATAGACATAAAACTCTTATAAATTGGTACCAAAAAAAATTCAAATTGAGTGATTATCAATTACTTTGGTTAGTTTTCTTTAAAGGAGTATTAATAACAATAATATTTTTCAAAATTTTTTAATATTAAAAAAGCTTTTCCGAGAATGAAATTTTCAGATGATTTGACTATATTTAATAGTAGATTTCCTAATTAGTTAAATAGTTATCAGTTATGAATATTTTTGGTGTAGGTTTGCCTGAAGTTACTGTAATACTTATCTTAGCTCTTTTAATTTTTGGTCCAAAAAAGCTTCCAGAATTAGGAAAACAGCTTGGTAAAACTTTGAAAAGTCTTAAAAAAGCTTCGAATGAATTTCAAAATGAAATCGATCAAGTTATGAACGAAGAAGATAAAGATGAATCTCCTAAATCTATAGAAAGCAATCAAAATAATGAAATTAATCAAGAAAAAATAGATTCAGAAAACAGAAACAACTAATATTTTGGATAGGCCCATAACCCCCATAGAAGAATTTGAAAGAGCATTAGATAAAGCAGCTCTTACTAAAGAAGAATATGAATTAATAGACTACATACGCTATACAAGTGTTTTTACACAACCAAGTCTTATTAAAGATTTAAAAAGGCCATCAAAACCTCCTCTTTTGTCAGTTCTATGCCAAATTTGCAGAAAAATTGGTTCGGAGATGCCAGATCATTTCAAAAAAGTAATTGAGTGGTCAATTGAAATAAGTGATCACGATACAAAATGGGATGCTCATTTAATTTGCGCAGAAGCATTGAATATAGAAAAGATCCCATTAAGTCCTATTCATGGAACAACTCTATTTGATGTTCTTGTTGTACACAAAGAATTATTTCTTGGATTTGATTAAATTAAATTAATCATCTAAAGGCACAGAATCAGTATCTATAACTTCCGAATCATCATAATTATTTATTTTATTTTCAATCCAGTTATTTATGTAACTAACTAAAGGCAATGAACCTCTAAAAATAAAAATAGAGGTAGGCAAAGCGCTTAATAAACCGACTACAGGACTTTTAAAAAGTAATCTTCCGGCTTTTATGTTAAATAAAATAATAAGCGCTGAGGGAACTATAACTTTAATTACTGTTTTGAGCGCCTCAAGCCAACCGACGCGATATGTCCACCAAATTAAAATTATGCCAACTATATATAGGAATAGGTAAGTCATAAAAATAGTATAATAATTATCTATTTATCTTGTTCTTGCTAAGAAAAAGATTTTATAAATTTCTTTAACATCAACCAATCAAATTTTAGTAATGAGTTTTTCTGAAATAAAAAAATTTTTAATTAAGATGCAATCTGATGAAGAATTAAAAAAGGAGGTTACGACATCCTCTACAGCAGATGATGTAGCCTTAATAGGTCAACGCTTAGGTTATGACTTTTCAGGAGATGATCTCTTAAGATTTAATGGACAAAAAGTTGATAAAGTTACAGTAAGAAAGGTAGATCATCCAGGTGAATACCACTAAATTAAGACTTAACCCATATTGCAAGCCCTCCGCCCCTGCCTCGAGCACATAACCAATTATCTTTAGTGCTAATTCCTACAAGTGAGAAAAAAGGCATTTTTTTATCTTCTGGTTTTTTTAATTCCTTATTAAATATAGGAAAACTACTAATACTAATTTTCAATTCTTCAAAATAGAAAGCCAATAAAGGTCTAATCCCTTTTAATTCTGCGCTGCCTACAAAAGTAATATTTAATAATCCAAAATTAATTGAATTTTTTATTTCATAAGTTATTTGATCTTCTTTATTTTTACTTTTCAATTCGAGTCTTGCCGACAATACTTGAAGAATCGAACTGGGTATATTTTTGATTTCATCTGACTCCTTTCCCCACACATATTTAAACTTCCATATTCCTAACAATTCCTCATGTACAATTCCGCTACCATTTTTTTGAGAATTTTTTTCTAATAGCTTTATCTCATTTATATCAGGAAAGTTTTTCATAATAGATTTTAACCTAAGAACCAAATACTAAGATAACTTCACAAAAAATGTTCTTAGTTAAAAAATCTCTCCAAAAAGATTTCTTTGTTTCAATATATTTCCTAGAAAATAATTTTTTGGCACACATAAGGAACAATATCCCGTTATTATGTTTACATAAAGTAACTAAAACTAATGGATTTTATTTCTAAAAGTCAAGGATACATACCTCTAAAAGCAGTTCCTTACATTTTCTTCCTAGCTGTTGTACTAAGTATTACAACATCAACTAATACATTTGTCTAAAACGAAATTAGTTTTAAGAGAAGAGTAAAGTAAATATTTAATGGATAAGTATGATGTTGTAATAGTCGGTAGTGGAATAGGGGCATTATGCTGTGGCTCCATCCTCGCATTATCAGGTAAAAAAGTACTTATATGTGAAGCACATTCCCAGCCCGGAGGGGTTGCTCACAATTTCAAAAGAGAAGGTTACACTTTCGAATCAGGCCCTTCATTGTGGAGTGGAATAGGTAAATGGCCGACAACTAATCCCTTAGGGCAAATTCTTAAATTACTTGATGAAGATGTTGAACTATTTCAATACAAAGGTTGGAAAGTAATTGTCCCAGAAGGGAATTTTAATCTTGATGTGGGTGAAGAACCTTTTAAACAAACAATCAAAACTTTAAGAGGTGAGAAATCTGTTAAAGAATGGGAATCATTTATTTCCGGAATAAAACCTCTTAGCCAAATAATAAATGAAATACCTTTACTCTCATTTTCTCCCGAATCAATAAATTTCTTAGATCTAATAAATTTAACGTCAAAATTTTTACCTAATATCAATCAAATACCAAAAATTAATAAGGGGTTTGGAAATTTAGTAAATAATCATTTAGAGGATCCTTTTCTCAGAAATTGGGTTGATTTATTGAGCTTTTTGATAAGTGGTATGTCAATGTATGATACAAACACAGCTGCGATGGCTACTTTATTTAACGAATGGTTTGAACCAAATTCATACCTTGAATACCCTAAAGGAGGTAGTGAATCTATCGTAAAAGCCTTAATTAATGGATTTAAAAAAAATGGAGGAGAATTAATTCTCTCTTCGAGAGTAAAGACAATTAACTTCAATAAAAATTTAGCGACAGGTATAACTCTTAATAATGGTTCTAGTTATAGTTGTGACTCTGTTGTTACGAATACTGATGTTTGGAATTTTAAAAAGTTAATTCCAAATGAAATTTCAAAAAAATGGAATACAAAAGTTCTGAACCCTAATAAATGTGATTCTTTCCTTCATATACATCTAGGTTTTGATGCTGATGGTCTTGAAGATTTGCCAATACATGCGATACATGTTGATGAGTGGGAAAAAGGTATAACCGCAGAAAGAAATATAGCTGTATTTTCAATCCCATCTGTTTTAGATAAAAATATGGCCCCTAATGGGAAACATGTTCTTCATGGATATACTCCCGCAAATGAACCTTGGGAAATTTGGGAAAACCTAAATCCAAAGGAATTAGAATATAGAAATTTGAAAGAAGAAAGATGTTCAATTTTCCTCCATGCATTGCGAAAATTCATACCTGACATAGATGAAAGGATTGATTTAAAGATGCTAGGAACCCCAATCACTCATAAAAAATTCACCAATACCTATTGTGGTAGTTACGGCCCTGCGCTATCTGCAGCAAAAGGTCTTTTCCCAGGTTGCAAAACTCCAGTGAAAAATTTATTTACTTGCGGTGCAAGTACATTTCCAGGTATTGGAATTCCTGCTGTTTCAGCAAGTGGTGCTTACGCAGCTGAAAAAATTATTGGTAAAAAAGAATTTAAAACTCTTCTTAAGAAAATAAATTTATGAATCAAGTTCTTTTTAAAACTACACAAATACATAGTTAAGAAATAAGAATAAAGAAAGCAAAAACGTTCTATAATGATAATCTTTATCTGAACATAAACTTAACTTATAGCTCTTATATGTTTTTCTTATCAATTCCTCAAGCCTGGCATTTAGTTGGCACTTGGTCAGAACAACTTCCAAGTGAGTCAAATCTTATAGGAATGGGCCAAACAGAATTAATGATGACTTTACATTCAATATTCGTTCCTCTCTTACTTGTAATTTCATATTACCTATTCAATAGACTTAATAAAAACCAATCAAAGAAAATTAAAGGATGAGCGTTTAAGGTTTATTTAGCTGAACTTCTTCTAACTACTTTTCTGCCTGTAGAAGTATCAACTCCGCTTGAATCGTTAGTTTGTGAATTAGTTTCAACATTATCAACATCACTCTTATCCATTTCTGCACAAACACCTACTACCA
>CACGBL010000008.1:0-45263 GCA_902571355.1 uncultured Synechococcaceae cyanobacterium
AAGTTTCTATCTAATTAAAGCTCCTTATGGAGGAAAGATAACTGCAAAATATGCTGAGATAGGATCTTATGTCACACCAAGTACAAACTTAAGTTCAGACCCTAAAACCAAAAACTTTATTTTTGAACTATCAGAGGGCCTAGAAATTATTGCTAAAGTTCCTGAGAGTGACATTGGCAGAATAAAAATAGGTCAAGAAGCATCAGTAAGAATTGAGGCTTATCCCTCAAAAAAATATAGTGCCATAGTTAAAAAAATAGCTACAAGAGCTGTAAAAGATAATAATGTAACCTCATTCGAAGTAACTTTAAATTTTAAAGATATTTCTGAAGAAATCAAAATTGGAATGACTGCAGATCTTGAATTTAGAGTCGAAGGTAATGAAGAAAAAATCCTAGTTCCAACAGTTTCTATAGTCACAGAAAAAGGTGAAAAAGGAATTTTGAAAGTTGATAAAAACAATTCTCCCAAATTTGAAAAAATCGAAATTGGTATTAGTAGTGGAAGTAAAACTTCAGTAATTGATGGACTAGAACCTGGAGAGCAAATCTTTATTGATATCCCACCTTGGGCTAAGAAGAGAAAATGAGTTTAAAATCTGAAAACTCTAAAAAACCAATTTTACTTTTAGTCGATGGCCACTCACTTGCTTTTAGAAGTTTCTATGCATTTAGCAAAGGGATTGATGGAGGTTTAACCACCAAAGAGGGGTTTCCAACAAGTGTCACTTATGGATTTCTAAAAAGCCTTCTGGATAATTGTAAAAATATTAGTCCTGAGGGTGTTTGTATTACGTTTGATACAGAAAAACCTACTTTTAGACATGAATTAGATCCAAATTATAAGGCCAATAGAGATGTAGCACCAGATGTTTTTTTTCAGGATATTGAACAACTAGAAATTATTTTAGAAGAAAGCCTTAATTTACCAATTTTTAAATCTCCAGGATACGAAGCAGATGATCTCCTAGGCACAATAGCAAATGATGCTTCTTCTAAAGGATGGTGCGTGAATATTCTTTCTGGAGATAGGGACTTATTTCAATTAGTAGATGATCAAAAAGATATTTATGTACTTTATATGGGTGGTGGTCCATATGCGAAAAGTGGGAATCCAACTCTTATGAATGAAAATGGAGTAAAAGAAAAATTAGGTGTTGCGCCAGAAAGAGTAGTTGATCTCAAAGCCCTAACTGGTGATAGTTCTGATAATATTCCAGGTATTAAAGGAGTAGGTCCAAAAACTGCAATTAATCTTCTAAAAGAGAACGATACGCTTGATGGAATCTATCAGGCTTTGGACAAGATTCAGCAGAACAACGATAAGAAATATAAAGGATTCATCAAAGGTTCAGTTATAGAAAAGCTCAGAAACGATAAACATAATGCTTTTCTTTCCAGGGATTTAGCAAAAATAAATACTGAGGTGCCTTTAACTTTAAGTAACGGTTATGAATTAAAAAATATAAATCAAGAACTACTTTCAGAGTCACTGAAAAAATTAGAACTATCAACACTACTTAGACAAATTGATATTTTCAATTCAACTTTCAGCAAAGGTGGTTTTTACAAAAACAATGTAGCTAAAGAGGAAGAGAAGGCACCAAAAGTCGCAGGCAATAATGAATTAGAAAATAGTGAAAATAAAATCCCTAAAATCAACGTAACTGTTGTAAATGATTTCGAATTACTTGATAAATTAATTCAAAGATTAGACAAGACTAATCAAATAGTTTCTTTAGATACAGAGACCAATAGTTTGAATCCAATCGATGCGGAACTTGTTGGGATAGGGTTATGTCTTGGAGAAGAAAATGATGATTTATTTTATATACCTCTTGGTCATCAAACAAAAAAGGAGCCCCCCAATCAATTATCAATTGAAGATGTTTTCTCAAAGCTAAGAAATTGGATAGAAGATCCAAAAAAAGAAAAGGCACTCCAAAATTCTAAATTTGATAGGCAAATATTTTTTAATCATGGACTTGATCTTAAAGGCGTAACCTTTGACACCTTGTTAGCAGACTACCTTCTTAATAATCAGGAGAAACATGGTTTAAGTGAAATTAGTTTTAGATTATTTGGATTTAAGCCTCCTTCATTTAAGGAGACAGTTGGAAAAAATAAAGACTTTTCATTTGTTGATATTGATGAAGCAAGTATTTACTGCGGTTATGATGTTTTTCTAACTTTTAAGATTGTCAAAATTTATAAAGAAAGTTTTTCAAAGGAAAAAGATGAATTAATCAAATTGTTCGAAGAAATCGAGCTGCCTTTAGAACCGGTATTGTCCCAAATGGAAATGAATGGCATAACCATCGACATCCCTTATTTGGATAAACTCTCAAAAGAATTAAAAAGTACCTTAGAAGATATTGAAAGTAAAGTTTATGAGTTAGCAGAGGAAAGTTTCAATCTATCTTCACCAAAACAACTTGGTGAGATCTTGTTTGAAAAATTAAATTTGGATAAGAAAAAATCACGGAAAACAAAAACTGGATGGAGTACAGATGCAGTAGTTCTGGAAAGATTAGCCGACGAACATGAAATAATCCAACATTTAATAAAACATAGAACTCTTAGCAAATTACTTAGCACCTATATTGATGCTCTTCCAAATCTTATTAACGAAAAGACAGGAAGAGTTCATACAAACTTTAATCAAGCTGCTACAGCGACTGGGAGACTAAGTAGTAGCAATCCTAATCTTCAAAATATCCCAGTTAGGACTGAATTTAGTAGGAGAATCAGAAAAGCATTCTTGCCTGAAAAAAATTGGAAACTTTTATCAGCTGATTATTCTCAGATCGAATTAAGAATACTCGCTCACTTAGCGGATGAAGAAATACTAATAAATGCATTTCATAAAAATGATGACATCCATTCTTTGACTGCAAGATTAATTTTTGAGAAAGAAGAAATTTCCTCTGATGAGAGAAGAGTTGGGAAAACAATAAATTTCGGAGTTATTTATGGTATGGGAATTAAAAAGTTTGCACGTTCTACAGGAGTAAGTACTCCAGAAGCAAAAGAATTCCTAATAAAATACAAAGAAAGATATTCAAAAATTTTCAAATTTCTTGAACTTCAAGAAAGGCTTGCCTTATCAAAAGGTTACGTAAAAACAATTTTTGGTAGAAAGAGAGAATTTAAGTTTGATAAAAATGGACTTGGAAGATTAATAGGGAAAGATCCTTACGAAATTGACTTGCAATCTGCAAGAAGAGCTGGCATGGAAGCACAGTCATTAAGAGCCGCAGCAAATGCCCCAATTCAGGGTTCAAGTGCAGACATTATTAAAATTGCAATGGTTCAACTAAATAAGAAATTCATAGAAATGAATGTTCCCGCAAAAATGCTTTTACAAGTACATGATGAATTATTGTTTGAAGTTGAACCAGATTCTTTAGAAATTACGACGAAATTAGTAAAGAAGACTATGGAAGATTGTGTAAAATTAAATGTGCCTCTTTTAGTTGATATTGGTATTGGAGACAATTGGATGGAGACAAAATAAACCTTATGAAAAACTTAATTTAAGATGATCAAACTTTTTAATACTTTAAGCAAAAGAGTTGAGGTTTTTAAGCCTATCGATGATATCGTTAAAATTTATTGTTGTGGAGTTACTGTTTATGATTTATGTCATCTTGGTCATGCCAGAAGTTATATAGCTTGGGATGTATTGAGAAGATTTTTAATTTACAGTGATTTCAAAGTGAAGTATGTACAAAATTTTACAGATATTGATGACAAGATTTTAAAAAGAGCTAAAGAAGAAAGCAGTTCAATGAAGGAAGTATCTGAAAAAAATATTATTGAATTTCATAAAGATATGGATTCTTTAGGAATAATGCGTCCGGATAGTATGCCAAGAGCAACGAATCATATATGCAATATCTGCTCCTTCATAACAATCCTTGAGGAAAAAGGTTATGCATACTCTAGGGATGGAGATGTTTATTATTCTGTTTTTAAAAATAAAAATTATGGAAAGCTAAGTAATCAAAATATACAAGAACAAAATATCAATCAGCAAGGAAGAATGGCTAAGGATGAAAATAGTAAAAAACTTAATCCGCAAGATTTTGCACTATGGAAAAAAGCCAAAGATGATGAACCATTTTTTGATTCGCCATGGGGTAAAGGTAGGCCAGGATGGCATATTGAATGTTCGGCGATGGTTAAAGATGAATTAGGAGATACTATTGATATCCATTTAGGTGGTTCTGATTTGATTTTTCCACATCATGAGAATGAAATCGCCCAATCAGAAGCAGCCAATGGCAAAAAGCTAGCGAACTATTGGTTACACAATGGGATGGTCAATGTAAATGGACAAAAGATGAGTAAATCCCTTAAAAATTTTAAAACTATCAGAGAGATAATTAATTCAGGTATAAGCCCTATGACTTTGCGATATTTTGTTATGACTGTGAATTATAGAAAACCACTTGATTTTACTGAAGAAGCTTTAAGGAGTGCTTCAGAAGCTTGGAAAAACATTAATGTAGCCCTTTCTTTTTTGGACCTTACAAAAGATGCTTTTAAATCTATTGATAAGAATGAATCTATCGAAGACGAATATAAAGAGAAAATAAGCTTTGAATTATCTCAAAAAAAGCTTAAATTTTCTGAGGCTCTTGGAAATGACCTTAATACAGCAGGTGCTATTGCAATTATTTACGATTTAGCAAAACCATTAAAAAACTTTTTAAACCAATTTCAAAGGGTCGAAAGTTTTAAAATAGACCTAAATGAACAATTCTTTCTACTTGAGAATTTTAAAACTCTTGAAAAGTTGACTGAGGTACTTGGTCTTAAAAAAGAGGTTTTAGTAAAAGAAAATAAAATAAAAGAAGAAGAAATATTAATGCTTATTAATGAAAGATTGAAAGCAAAAAAAGAAAAGAATTATACGAAGGCAGATGAAATTAGGAATTTGTTAAAAGAAAAAGGTATTGAACTTATAGATCAATCCAAGGATATAACAACATGGATAAGGGTCTAAATTTTAAGAAAAAAACCAATTTGAAATTTTTATTTTTTAAATACACCTTTAAATGGGAAGATATTAGAAATATCAGAGAAAATTGAAATACATTACTGTGCTCGGTTCTACTGGTTCAATTGGGACTCAAACTCTCGAAATAGCTAGTGAGCAGCCTGATAAGTTTAAAGTCGTAGCTCTCTCGGCAGGAAGAAATATTAATTTATTAACAGAACAAGTTAAAACACACAAACCAGAAGTAGTTGCGATTGAGGATGAAAATCTTATAGAAGATTTAAAAGATAATATTAATAACTTAGTTTTGGATAGTGCTCCCTTGGTTTTGAGTGGAAAGGAGGGGATTAACACTGTTGCAGCATGGGATAAGGCAGATACTGTGGTTACAGGGATAGTAGGATGTGCAGGCTTAATTCCAACAATGTCAGCAATTAATGCGGGGAAAAATATTGCACTTGCTAACAAAGAAACTTTAATTGCGGCAGGACCAATTGTTATTCCTGCATTAAAGAAAAATAATAGTAGGCTTTTACCTGCTGATTCAGAACACTCTGCTATCTTTCAATGTTTACAAGGATTACCAAATTATGAAAATGCAGATTTTTCAACTGGAAAGATACCTAAAGGTTTAAAAGCCATACACTTAACAGCTTCTGGTGGTGCTTTCAGAGATTGGGCCGTTGAGGATTTAAAGCATGTCACAGTGGAAGATGCGACTTCACATCCTAATTGGGATATGGGAAAAAAAATAACTGTAGATTCTGCAACTCTTATGAATAAAGGATTAGAAGTTATAGAAGCTCATTATTTATTTGGGACCTCTTACGAAAATATCGAAATAGTTATCCACCCTCAAAGTATTATTCATTCAATGATTGAGATGGAAGATTCTTCAGTATTAGCTCAATTAGGTTGGCCAGATATGAAACTACCTATTTTATATGCGATGAGTTGGCCTGAAAGATTTAAAACAAATTGGAAAAGATTAAACCTAAGTGAAATTGGGAAATTAACTTTTAAAGAGCCCGACGAGGTTAAATATCCCTGTATGGGACTTGCTTATGCCGCAGGAAAATCTTCTGGGTCGATGCCTGCAGTCTTAAATGCTGCTAATGAAATGGCTGTTGAACAATTCCTTAAAGAAAAAATTTCTTTTCAAGAAATTCCAACATTTATAAGTAAAGCTTGTGAATCACATATGGAGAATTTGAATTTGAGTCCCGAATTGGAGGATATTCTTGAAGTAGACAATTGGGCAAGACTTTTTGTTGAGCAAGAAATTAAAAAAGGGAAAAAGTACGTAAGTATTGGATAAAAGTGAATATTAAAAAGCATCTTCTACTATGCGCAACACCCACAAAACAGAAATGTTTTAAAGACAATGAAGGTCAAAAAACATGGGAATGCCTGAAAAAGACTTTAAAAAAATTTGAGAATGATCCCTGTACAAAAAACGTTCATATATTAAGATCAAAAGCTGACTGTTTAAGGATATGTAAGAACGGTCCAATTCTTCTTGTGTGGCCTGATGGTATTTGGTACGAGAAAGTTTCTCCAGAAAAAATCTCAGAAATTTTTACCTCACATATTATTAACGGTAAGCCAATAGAAAAATGGATTTTTAAAAAAACACCATTTTTAAATAGTCCTAGATACTAATAAACCAGTTCTTTACGACTTCGTCTGACCAGCAGCCATTAATCGAATGAAAACCATTATGACCTCCTTTTTCGGTTATAAAAATAGTGAATTTATCAATAGATTCTTTTCTTAAATTCAAAGTATCCTTATATGGAACCCAGGGATCATCCTTGGCATGAATAAAAAGCGTTGGAGGTAATTTTTTTATTGAGTTTTGGATTCTAAATATTGGAGAAGCTTTGATATAATAGTCCTCTAAAGAATTAAATCCCCAACTAGGAGCTGTAAATTTCTGATCAAATTCTCTTATACTTTTTAAATTTCTAATTTTTATTCTTAATTTCTCGTTATCAAGGAGTTTGCCTTCATCATTAAATCCCTCCCATAACTGATTTTTTAAGCGGTGAAGTAACCATTTTTGGTAGATTGAATTTCTAGGTTTTTCAATACAGAGACTGCATGAAGATAAATCTAAAGGGGTACTCACGCAGGCAAGGCCGTCTAAAAGTTTTTCTCCTTTATCTTCATCGTAATCTAAGCAGGCATTTAAAAGAATTGTTCCGCCTAAAGATAATCCAACTCCGTAAATTGGAAGATTATTCATCTTAATGAGATCTTTAAACTCTAAATTAATGAATTTTTTAAAATAATTAATTGCTGAAATAACATCACTGGAGCATCTAGCACAATAATTTCCTTTAGCTAAATATCTTGCAGATCCAGATCCTCTTAGATTTAATTTAAGAACTCCAAAACCATTATTTGCTAATTTCCTAGAGATTCTTCTTAAACCAAACCTTTTAGTTGAGCCCCCTAAACCATGTATAACGATTACAAAACCCCTAAGTGAGTCTAACTTATCAGGTAATTCTAAAAAACCTAGAAGATAATCACATTTAAATTTTTTAGAAAGAATTTTATTAATCGGAAAGAATATTTTTTTATTTTTTTTTGATTTACCAAAATCAATAACAAAAGTATCTCTCAAAGTTTGTAAGTCTCCACCTATCCAAGGTAAAACTTCTCGAAATGGCTTATTTTTTAAGTAATCTGAAAAACTAAAAGATATACTATTATTTCTCCCCAACTCCAAGTTCCTTTAATTCTCCAATCAAATCATTCAGTACTTTTTTTGCATCACCAAAGACCATTGAGGTATTTGGCAGATCAAATAAATCATTTTTTATTCCGGAGTAACCTGCACTCATACCACGCTTAATTACAAATACCGTTCTTGCTTCCTGCACATCAAGAACTGGCATGCCATATAAAGGAGAAGAACTATCATTTTTAGCTTGAGGATTAACCACATCATTTGCTCCTAAAACTAAAACAACATCCGTTGCTGGAAAATCAGGATTTACAACGTCCATCTCTTTAAGTTGTTCGTAAGGGACATCTGCTTCTGCTAAAAGTACATTCATATGTCCAGGCATTCTCCCTGCCACAGGATGAATTGCGTAAACAACTTCAATACCATTTTGCTCTAGTTTTTTTGTCACTTCCCTTAAAGTATGTTGAGCTTGAGCTACTGCCAGACCATAACCAGGAACAATAATTACCTTATTGGCTGCCTCTAAAGTCAATGCGCATTCTTCAACACTACAAGAAGTTATATTTGTATATTCTCCTGAACCCGAAGAGGCTGTACTTTGTGCCGATAAAGATCCTCCAAAAAGAACTGAGACCAATGATCTATTCATACCCTTGCACATTACTTGAGTAAGTATTAGACCTGCCGCTCCAACCATTGCGCCTGCTACTATCAAAAGCTGACTATCTACAACGAAACCTGCCGCTGCTGCTGCAATCCCTGAATAGCTATTTAATAAAGATATAACTACTGGCATATCAGCTCCACCAATTGGCAAAGTTACTCCAATACCTAATAAAGAGGAAACTATAACTAAAAGCCAAATAGAACTTGTATTTCCGTTTATCAAATCAAAAAAGGCTATCAAACTAGCAACTGCAAAAACTATATTTACAAAATGTCTAACTTTGCTCTGAGTCCATCCTGGAGTTGACAACCAACCCTGTAACTTTGCCATCGCCACAATTGAACCTGTGAAAGTTATGGCACCAACAAATATAGAAACAGATATTGAAACTTCGTTAATAAGTGACTTAAAAAAATCAAAATTCTCTTGGCTACCAGATATAGGAAAAATAGCTACTCCTAAGGCCACTAAAAGTGATGACATTCCTCCACAACCATTGAACAAAGCCACTGTTTCAGGCATGGAAGTCATAGGTACTTTTTTTGCAAGAATTGCTCCGAATAAACTACCTATGATTGATCCAATTATTATCCAAATCCAAGACTGAATAGCAATTCCAGAAGTGCCTAAATAATAAGAAAGTAATCCTACTACTGATAGCGACATTGCAAATGCAGCCAATCTATTAGCATCCCTTGCTGATTTTACTTTTGACAATCCTTTTATTCCCAAAGCCAGTAAAAGTACTGCTAGAAGGTCAATAACGAATTTAATGATTACGGGTAGATTCATTTTAAAAATTACTTCTTATTTGATGGTTTACGACTAAACATCGCGAGCATTCGATCAGTTACAAAGAAACCGCCTACAACGTTGAAAAGAGCAAATCCAAGAGAAACTGAACCAATGATTAAAAGTGGTACGTTACCTTCAGCTTTTACAATTAAAGTCAAGGCTGCAAGCATTGTTATTCCCGAAATTGCATTTGCTCCACTCATTAAAGGTGTGTGAAGAGTAGGAGGAACTTTTCCAATTAACTCGAGGCCTAATAAACTACCAAGTAAAAGAACCCAAAGAAGACTTATAAAAGACATAATTTTAAAACCTCAATTTTCAAAAACTTTATTTTGAAGAACAACTCCTTCATCGCTTAATAAACATCCAGAAATGAGTTCATCCTCTTTATCTAATTTAATTACACCATCTTTTATAAATGGTGTAATCAAAGATGTTAAGTTCTTAGCATAAAGTGAACTTGCATCATAAGGAACTGAAGAGGGTAATTCCCCCGCTCCTATAAGTTTTACTCCATCTTTGATAATAGTCTCATTTGATTTTGTTCCTTCGCAGTTCCCTCCCTGAGAAACTGCTAAATCAATAACTACTGCTCCAGGCCTCATTTTTTTAATCATGGGTGAATCTATTAGAACAGGGGCCTTTTTACCTAGAACTTGCGCAGTACATATAGCAACATCAGCTTCAGATAAGTATTTAGTTAAAGTTGCCTTCTGTTTTGAGAGGAATTCGGGTGTTACAGCTTTTGCATAACCTCCTGCCTCGCCTGGCTTTTCCTCAACTTCAGGAAGTTCTATAAATCTTGCTCCAAGGGACTCTACTTGTTCTTTAACAGCAGGTCTAATATCAGATACAAATACTATTGCTCCAAGTCTTTTTGCTGTCGCAACTGCCTGTAATCCTGCAACGCCTCCACCAAGAACCACTACTTTGGCAGGTTGGACTGTCCCAGCTGCAGTCATAAGCATTGGGAAATATCTATCTAACTCACTTGCAGCCAAAAGAACTGCTTTATATCCAGCAATATTGGCCTGTGAAGAAAGAACATCAGAAGATTGAGCTCTACTAATCCTCGGAAGCAACTCTAGTGATAAAGCTGAAATCTTATTACTATTTATAATCCTAAGAAGCTCCTTATTACCATATGGGTTAAGAAGACCCAGAAGAACAGCGCCTTTCTTTAACTTGATTAAATTATCCTCTGATGGAGTTTGAACACAAAATATTAAGTCCGCTTCACCCCAAATTTTTTGATCCAAGTTGTTTATTATTGTTCCGCCCGATTCTTCATATGATAAGTCACTAAATCCTGATAACTTCCCTGCTGAACTTTCAATATAAACATCACATCCAAGGCTTTTTAATTTCTTTACCGCTTCTGGTGTAGCTGAAACTCTCCTTTCACCAGAGCTTGTTTCGGAAGGAATAAGTATCTTTGTCAATTTATTTATTTTTTTAACATACTAAATATAAATTGAAGAAAGTCAAAAGTCTTGGATTTTTGTTAAAAATATATTTTCTTTTCTATAAAAAATAGCTATCTAGAATATATAAGTACTAAATAATCCAATGAGTATAAAAGCAATCGAATGTCCTGATGGAGTGTGCCACAGTCATCATGGTGGTCATGCTGTTCCAAGGCAAGCTATGCAGAAAAATCTTGAAAAACATGGTAAAGACTGGTGCGAGAAATTAGCAGAGAGAATTTATGAAATGTCAGTTGATACTTATTCACAGACAGTCATGCCCAGTCTCCACTCTGCAGGTTGGCAAAGAAGACATTTAGATTGGGAATTTAAGCTGGCAGAAAATGATTCTGAACCTGATGAAGCTCTTGTTGAAGGAATTATTAATGCCACAGAAAGCTTTCTAAGGAGTAGTGAGGTTCATCGATTATTTATTCAAGAATTAGTTCAGGGCACATTCGAGGAAGCAAATGATAAAAAAATAATTTCTAAAGCAATAAAATCTATCATTGAAGAAGAAATTGTTAGTTCACTAAGAGAAAAGAAAGAAACTCTTTTAAAAAAAATATCCGCAAAATTAATATCAGAAGAAAAAGTTAGCGAGGAACTTGCAATAAATTCAGCTAAAGAGGGTTTTGAGGAAGTTGAAAGGCTACTTGCAAATCACAGCGAAGCAGTCTAACCCTATTTCTTTATACTTTCTTTATAATTCATCCAAAAATTAGCTCAAATATAAACTAAATATTAAATTATTGTTTGGAAGTACAAAGTTGTAACTTATTAGACAATATATAGGTTCTCTGATGTGTTTACCTATATACAACTTAAATCTTTCAATGGACAATTTCATTAGAAAAAGGATCGACATAGCTACCTGTTGGGCAACCAATAGAATTTCTTCAATGGACACTTTAGAAAGGTACGAAGACAGTTATGCAATCGCAGAAGAATTTAGAGAGTGGATATTACATATAGGAGAAAAGAACGAAAATTTAAAAGATTCAGTTTTAAACTTCCCAAAGGAATTAAAAAAGTTATTAGACCAAAAAGTCAACGATTGAGAAATAAATCTATCGAGTGAAATCCGCCCTACATTATTTTGGTTAATTTATTATTATAAATAGTGAAATTAGCAAATAAATGGAAAATAAAGAGAAGATTTCAAACGTAGAAAATGTTGTAATTATAGGTTCGGGACCTGCAGGTTACACCGCTGCAATATATGCCGCACGAGCAAATCTTCAACCATTACTTGTAACAGGATTTAATTCTGGTGGAATTCCTGGTGGGCAATTAATGACTACAACATTTGTTGAAAATTATCCAGGTTTCCCAGATGGAGTACTGGGTCCTGAATTGATGGATCTAATGAAGGCTCAAGCAGAAAGATGGGGCACTAATTTATACGAAAGTGATGTTGTCTCAATTAATACCGATTCACATCCCTTTGAATTAAAAACATTAGAAGGAACTATAAAATCTAACTCAATTATTATTGCTACTGGAGCAAGTGCAAATAGATTAGGCGTAATCAATGAAGATAAATTCTGGAGTAAAGGAATAAGTGCTTGTGCAATATGTGATGGAGCCACCCCACAATTTAGAGATGAAGAATTAGCTGTTATTGGAGGGGGCGACTCTGCATGTGAAGAAGCAGCTTATCTTACAAAGTATGGAAGCAAAGTGCATTTAATTGTTCGATCAGAAAAATTAAGGGCTAGCGCAGCAATGGTTGATAGAGTAAAAGCTAATCCAAAGATAGAAATTCATTGGAATACAAAAGTTGATAAAGCGGATGGTACTGAATGGCTTGAGAGAATAGAAACTATTCACTCTCAAGAAGGTAAAGGGGAAATCAATATAAGAGGTCTTTTTTACGCGATAGGGCACACACCTAATACGAAATTCTTGGGCAACAAAATTGATTTAGATAATAAAGGCTATATTGCTTGCAAATCAGGAAGGCCAGAAACATCTATTGAAGGCATCTTCGCTGCAGGTGATGTTGTTGATTCTGAGTGGAGACAAGGAGTTACCGCGGCAGGAACTGGATGCATGGCAGCGTTAGCTACTGAAAGATGGCTTGCCGAGAAAAACTTAGCAAAAACTATAGTCAGAGAAACACCAGAACCAGAAAAAAAGCTTAATTCATCAGTTTTTAATGAAGAAGAAGTTAATGAAGATACTTTCGATTCAAATTCCGAATGGCAAAAAGGCAGTTATGCATTAAGGAAACTTTATCACGAGAGTAAAAAACCTATCTTAGTAATTTTTAGTTCCCCTAGCTGCGGTCCATGTCATGTTTTGAAACCTCAGTTAAAAAGGGTAATTAAAGAACTTGATGGTGCAGTTCTTGGCGTTGAAATAGATATTGATAAAGATCAAGATATTGCAAAACAAGCTGGTATTAATGGCACACCAACAGTTCAACTTTTTAAAGAAAAATTATTAAAAAAACAATGGCAAGGTGTTAAACAAAGAAGTGAGTTTAAAGAAGCGATAAAAAATATTATCTAAAGTAACTTTTTATTTATTATTTCTCTTGGGATTATTTTTATTAGTAGTAGGTCTACCACCGCCTGCATTCCTCTCTCTATAAGTTATCCTCCCTCTAGAAAGATCATAAGGACTTATCTCAACTAATACTTTGTCTCCAGCTAATAATTTAATTCTAAATTTAGTCAATTTACCTGCAGCTCTACATAAACATTGATGTCCTTCAGGTTGTTCTAAGGTAACCAAATAAAATCCATTCCCCTGCTCTTTTTCTATTACACCTGAAGTTTCAATCATTAATTAATCTTTTACTAAATACATATTATCAGAAAAAGATTGGCCAAAATTGATTTAAAAAAAATTACAAAAGTAAAAATATGCAATTCCATTCAAATTGAAAATTTAATTTCATTAATTATTTGAAGTTGTCCATAGTAAAAATTTGCCTTCGCAATTTTTTCAGAATCTTCTAATTGATCAAAAAAAACAAACCCAAGGCTTTCCCATAATGAAGATCCGCAAACATTATTCAATTCATTTTTTGCTTCTTTTGCAAAATTATCTAGTTTGCGTTCAAGGTTTTTAGACTTAGAAACAGACATAGGTCAATAATATTTAATATAGTACAAATATACTACCTGATTCTAAAATTGCAATATTAAAAAGGTAATCTCTTTTTTTCTTCAATATTAAGATCTGCTTCCATTTCTCTTAATCTTTTAAGTATTTGTTGATAGTATTCCTTTATATAACTCTCTAGTGAGGTCATATCCTCTTTTTTAATTTCCAATATTTCGTAAGTTTTGCTCATATCAGCATCTAATGATTCACCACTACTAGTTACTTCAGCAAAAGCCAATCGCTCAGCAACATTAAGAGAATCTTTGAAAAAGGAAACTACTTTTTGAGTGACACTAATAAGGAAGGGGGAAACTCTAAAAATTTTCGCCTTTTTTTCACTAAATTTTTCACATAAAGATATAACTTCATTTGAATCCCATGCTTTGGGACCTACTAATGGCAATGATGTTCTGTGAGTTTTTGGATTATCTACTGCTGCTACAACAACTTTTGCCATGTCTTGAGTATTCATATAAGCAATTTTAGTTGGAGTCCCACTCATCCACACTGCTTGACTATCCAAGATTGGGATTGCGAATTGACCAATAACTCCCTGCATAAAAGCTGCACATTTGAAGATTGTATAGTCTAAATCAGATTTTTCAAGAAGTTTTTCAGTGCAAAATTTAATGTCCATTAAAGGAACATTTCTAAACTTTTCTGTTAGGAGGATAGAGAGGAATATTACCCTTTTTACGTTTAAAGATTCGCAAGCATTGAATAAGTTAAGTTTTCCATCCCAATCAATTTCATAAATACTTTTAGGATCATCTGGTCTACTAGTCGCTGCATCAATAACTACTTGAATATCTTGCAATGCATATTCGATATCAGAAGAATTTAATAAATTACCTTTTGTTAGCTCACAACCCCATTCTTGTAGAAAGGAAGCTTTTCTTGGATTTCTTACAAAGCATCTTACTTCATGTCCGTCTTCTATAGCTTGCTTTGCTATTTGTCTACCAAGTGTCCCTGTTGCTCCTACTAAAAGAATCTTCATACTTAAGATTTACTTAACTTTAAGACCATAACTCAAATTGTGATGTATCCGTGAGAATCAGTCTCCCTGAAACTTTAATAACAAAGCACCTCCAACTAATCCTATTGGTATCAGTATCCAAAAAACTGCTGCAATACTAAAAATTTCTTTAGCCATAGTAAAATTTAATGATTACTATAATTTACATTCAAAATACATTTATTTGTTAAAAATGTAGATAATTCAAATATCTTGAAAATTTTCGAATACATGAATAATAATTTAAAAAAAAATATAAACATTCCTAATTACTGGAATTGGAATGGCTTTAAAATTTGTTGGAGTGTTAGAGGCGAAAAAAATGATATTCCAATTATCTTTCTCCATGGATTTGGAGCAAGTCGAAAACATTGGAGAAACAATTTAGAGTATTTTGCGAAAAAGAATTTTGCCTCTTATTCTTTGGATTTAATAGGATTTGGGGATTCAGATCAACCTGGGATTAGACAAATTGGAAAATTAAATAATGAGATTTGGTGTGATCAAGTGAAAGACTTTATTGCACAGGTAATTAGACCAAAGAATTCTGGGAAAGTAATTCTCATTGGCAATTCCCTTGGATCACTAGTTGCTTTAACATGTGCTGTTTCATTAGAGGATCAGATTGCAACAGTTATTGCATCGCCTTTGCCAGATCAAATTCAAGAAAATAAAAAGTCCATAACAAAAAAATCATTATTTAAGAAATTTCAAGATAAATTCATAAGAATATTTTTTATGTTTTTTCCTTTGGAGATTATTTTATTTTTAATAACCAAATTAGGTGTTATAAAACTGGGACTAAATTCTGCCTATTTCAAAAAAGATAATATTGATCGCGAACTAATAGATTTGGTAACAAAACCAGTTTTAAGGAGAACTTCAGCTAGATCATTAAGAGCAATGTGTATTGGAATGTCTTCTAGAGATGAAAAATTTAAAGCTTCTCACCTTTTAAGAAAACTTAGCGCCTCAAAAAAAGTTCCTTTTTTATTGATTTGGGGCGAAAAAGATAATTTCATACCTTTGTTTGTTGGTAAAAAGATTGCAAATTTCCATAGATGGGTAAAATTAAAAATAGTATCCAATTCAGGGCATTGTATCCATGATGAAGACCCTTCAGTATTCAATAGAATTTCTTATGAATGGATTAGAGATTTAAAAACCTTTTAAAATATGAAACATACATTATCAGTTCTTGTAGAAGATGAATCTGGAGCCTTGAGTAGAATCTCAGGTCTCTTCGCTAGAAGGGGATTCAACATAGATAGCCTTGCAGTAGGGCCTGCAGAATCTAAAGGGATTTCAAGGTTAACAATGGTAGTAGAGGGTGATGACGAAACTCTTCAACAAATGACTAAGCAACTTAATAAGTTATTTAATGTGCTGGGAGTTGTAGATTTTACTAATCTCGCAGCTGTTGAAAGGGAATTGATGTTACTAAAAGTTTCATCGAAAGAAGATACTAGGAGTAATATCCTAGATATAGTACAGATTTTCCGTGCAAAAGTTGTTGATGTATCTGATATGGCCTTAACTCTCGAGGTAGTTGGAGATCCTGGGAAGTTAGTTGCTTTAGAGAAATTACTCGAGCCATACGGCATCCTTGAAATAGCGAGGACTGGTAAGGTAGCTCTTAAACGCTCTTCAGGAGTTAATACAGAAATGTTGAAAATAAATAAATATTCTCTAGAAATTTAATTAGATATCTGGACTGCCTTAATGTAGTCTTCTTTATTGATTTTTTCGAGTACGTCTAATCCTTTAATAATCTTTCCAAAAATTGAATATCTTCCATCTAGTTCTGGGATTTTAGTCGTTACAAAAAAAAATTCAGTAGATGAAGACTTATTCTTTCCGCTTTTAACCATAGCGATTGATCCACTCTCAAAAGTATTAACTAAATTTACTATTTCACTAGGATTTTTTATTTGATAGTTATATCTTGGTTTTATTTCTTCTTTGAATTTTATTTCTAAAGGTATTGTTGGACTTGTCTTATTCAGGTTTTGTTTTCGTTCTATATGAGATTTATTTTCAGGATTAACGCCGCCATGTATAAACCTTATATGGGGATAATTTATTATTTTATAAAATTTTTTATTTTCATAAATATTATTGTCTATGTTTTCCAGAAAATTTGATACTGTTACTGGGTTATCTTTACCAAATAATTTTACCTCAAAATCACCTTTTGAAGTTTTAAAATTCACTACTTTATTACTCTGGATACAACTAAATTTAAGTTTTTGGCAGTAATAATTTGAATCAATCTTACTTTTATAACTACAAGCTTGAACCAAAAACAAAACCTGTAAAAGAGATAATGTTTTTAAAAAATATTTTTTTTTTATTTTAGGCCCTCCAAATTAACATCTAAAAATTTAGCTAGACGAGCTCCTTCTTCTTCAACCTGAAGCAGTGGTTTAAGTTCACCTGCTCCGCTTAAAGGGAGAGGTTTTTTTCTGCCTTTTAATACTAAAGCAATTCTTCTTCTAGGATTAAATCCCTCACTAATATCCAACTTAACAGATTTAATTTCATCAAAATTTAATTTAACTTCAACATCTTTAAATAATCCCTTTCTTTTTATTTCTACAGATTTTGAGGATTTATCAAAATAATTACTTCCTGAACCAAAGTTTATGTAAACCAAATACCACAAGTAAAAATTTAATAAATTAGCTATTACTCCGTATGCTCCCATTATTATTCCTTGAGGTATAAACAATAATGTTGAAGGATTTCCTAAAGGTAATAAATCCCTTCCTGTGTAGCTAGATATGGAGGCCAAAAGAAATCCAATACCTCCTATAGTCAACATTCCTCCAATAATATAATTTGAAATTTTTCTTGATCCACCAATTTTTTGTTCGATTTTATCGAATGACGTGAGGTCTGAATTCATTTTTATCTATTTTTAGAGCCTAATTCAGATAATTTAACAAACTGAGGGAGTATTCTTACCTAATTTTTAATAAAAAAGTCAGGAAAGCTTTACAAGGCATTTCAGATATACAAATATTTCCCCACATTACTCTCAATCTTTGTTACAGTCACTGCGTATCCCGAAGCTAAAAACGATTTCTCATGACGATCGCAGTTGGTAGCGCCCCACAAAGAGGATGGTTTGATGTCCTCGATGATTGGTTGAAGCGCGACCGCTTTGTATTTATTGGTTGGTCCGGACTACTTCTACTTCCTTGTGCATATCTTGCTATAGGCGGTTGGTTCGTCGGAACAACATTTGTTACCTCTTGGTACACACATGGAGTTGCAAGCTCATACCTTGAAGGTTGTAACTTTTTAACAGCAGCTGTAAGCACCCCTGGTGATGCCATGGGACACAGTCTTCTATTTTTATGGGGTCCTGAAGCCCAAGGTAGCTTCGTAAGATGGCTACAACTTGGTGGACTCTGGAACTTCGTTGCATTACATGGAGTATTTGGCCTAATTGGTTTTATGCTTCGTCAGTTTGAAATTGCTGGCCTTGTTGGAATTAGACCATACAACGCTTTAGCATTTTCAGCAGTAATTGCAGTATTCACAAGTATTTTCCTTATTTACCCTTTAGGACAGCATAGTTGGTTCTTCGCACCTTCATTCGGTGTTGCAGCAATCTTCCGTTACATCCTGTTCATTCAAGGTTTTCACAATATTACTTTAAATCCATTCCACATGATGGGTGTTGCTGGAATTCTTGGTGGTGCTCTACTTTGCGCTATCCATGGAGCTACAGTACAAAATACTTTGTATGAAGATACAAGTATTTATACAGATGGTAAGGTTCAAAGTTCAACATTTAGAGCTTTTGACCCAACTCAAGAAGAAGAAACTTATTCAATGATTACAGCGAATAGATTCTGGAGTCAAATCTTCGGTATTGCTTTCTCAAACAAGCGTTTCTTACATTTCTTGATGCTATTTGTACCTGTTATGGGTATGTGGACATCTTCAATTGGTATTGTGGGCTTAGCACTAAACTTAAGAGCTTATGATTTCGTAAGCCAAGAAATCCGTGCAGCAGAAGATCCAGAATTTGAAACTTTCTATACAAAAAATATACTTTTGAACGAAGGTATGCGAGCATGGATGTCTTCTGTGGATCAACCACACGAAAACTTTGTATTCCCTGAGGAGGTTCTTCCACGTGGAAACGCCCTTTAATAATTTATTAAGAGCTCCAAACCAAAGTATTGAGGAAACTGGTTATGCCTGGTATGTAGGTAACGCTAGATTAATCAATTTATCTGGACGTTTATTAGGAGCTCACATTGCTCACTCTGGACTAATAGTCTTTTGGGCGGGAGCAATGATGCTCTTTGAGGTTAATCATTTTACTTTTGATAAACCAATGTGGGAGCAAGGTTTAATCTGTATGCCACACGTTGCAATGTTTGGCTATGGAATAGGCCCTGGTGGTGAAGTTACCGATATCATGCCTTTCTTCCAAGCTGGCGTGGTTCACTTGATAGCTTCGGCTGTACTTGGATTTGGTGGTATTTACCATTCATTAGCAGGTCCAGAAAAACTTGAAGAAGATTTCCCGTTTTTCTCAACCGACTGGAGAGATAAAAATCAAATGACAAATATCCTCGGATATCATTTGATTGTTCTAGGTGTAGGTGCACTAGCATGGTCAGTAAACTGGTGTTTTATTGGCGGTGCATATGACACATGGGCACCAGGTGGTGGTGAAGTCAGACTTGTAAATCCAACTTTAGATCCAAGAGTTATTCTTGGTTATCTGTTCAGATCTCCATGGGGAGGGGCTGGTTCAATAATCGGTGTTAACTCCATTGAAGATATTGTTGGTGGACATGTTTACGTGGGTATTACTGCAATTATTGGAGGAATATTCCATATCTTTACCAAACCTTTTGGATGGGCAAGAAGAGCTTTTATCTGGAATGGTGAAGGACTATTAAGTTATGCTCTTGGTGGAATTTGTGTAGCAAGTTTTATTGCTTCAACGTTCATCTGGTTTAACAACACTGCTTACCCTTCAGAGTTTTATGGCCCAACAAATGCTGAAGCTTCACAAGCCCAAAGCTTTACTTTCCTAGTGAGAGACCAAAGAATTGGAGCTAACGTAGGTTCAACAATGGGACCAACAGGTCTAGGTAAGTATCTCATGAGATCTCCTACTGGTGAAATTATATTTGGTGGCGAAACAATGAGATTTTGGGATTTCAGAGGGCCATGGTTAGAGCCTTTAAGAGGACCTAACGGATTGAGCCTAGAGAAAATCCAAAATGATATTCAGCCTTGGCAGGTAAGAAGAGCAGCTGAATATATGACTCATGCTCCAAACGCTTCTATCAACTCTGTTGGTGGAATCATTACGGAGCCTAATGCTGTTAACTTCGTTAACTTAAGACAATGGTTAGCTGCAGCTCAATTCTTCCTAGGATGGTTTACATTCATTGGTCATCTTTGGCATGCTGGACGTGCTAGAGCAGCCGCTGCCGGTTTCGAAAAAGGAATCGACAGAAAGAGTGAACCAGCTTTAGAAATGCCTGATTTAGATTAATTTCTTTATCAACTAAAAAAAAGCTCTATCTCCGGATAGGGTTTTTTTTTGCTCAATTTTATTATCTATATAAATTTTCTCTAAGCCATGGCAAACTTAATCCCATTACATTGCTGAAGCAACCTTCTATTTTTTCTATATATTTACCGCCTATACCTTCCAAGGCAAATCCTCCGGCGCAGTATAAAGGTTCATTTGTATCTACATAACTCTTGATTTCCCAATCTTCCAAATTAGAAAAATACACTTTTGAACTTACTATTTTTTTTATTATTTCAGTCATTTTAAAAATTTTGGAAGTTGAATCAAAATTCCCAATTATTAGAGTATGACCAGTGTGTAAAAATCCAAATTCTCCAGACATTTTTTTCCATCTAATAAAGGCTTCCTCTTTATTAAATGGTTTTCCATAAGCTTCTCCTTTAAATTCAAAAATTGAATCGCACCCAAGTATTTCCAAAGGACCATAATTAAATTCTTCGGGCAATGATATGTTTTGAATATTTTCAGATAAACTTTTAGCCTTTTGAAAAGATAATTCCAAAGCTAGATTAAATATATTCTTTTCTTGAATAGTAGTTTCATCAAAGTTACTTGATATTTGGATAAATTCGATTTGACAATTTTCTAGTAATTTTTTTCTAGATTGAGAAGCAGAGGCTAGAATTAACACAAATTTTTAACCAAATTATAATTCAAATTAATAATTAATAAATTTTAAAATTAATATAAATTACTAATGGATTTAGAAGCAAAATTACATGAAATAAGGAAACCAATAATGGTCCTAGGCACTTCCAGTGGAGCAGGAAAATCGTTAACTGTTACTGCTATTTGCAGGATTCTTAAAAATTTAGGAGAAAAACCAATACCTTTTAAAGGGCAAAATATGAGTAACAACGCTTGGGTTGATTGGGAAGGTGGAGAGATGGCATATTCACAGGCACTTCAAGCTTTTGCTTGTGATATTAATCCCTCTGTAGAGATGAATCCCATTTTATTAAAACCACAAGGAAACTCAATAAGCGAGGTAATTCACCTTGGCAAAAGCATAGGGACCACAACTGCACAAAATTACTATAAAGATTGGTTTATTCCAGGCTGGGAAGTAATTAAAAAAAGTTTAAAGTCTATTTACGAACGAAATCCAAATTGCCGTTTGATTATCGAAGGGGCTGGAAGTCCGGTAGAAATGAATTTGATTCATAGAGATCTGACTAATTTAAGAGTTGCTAAATATTTAAATGCAAATTGCATTTTGGTTACTGATATTGAAAGGGGAGGCGTATTTGCACAAATAATTGGGACTCTTGAATTAATGAAGCCTGAAGAAAAGAAGCTTATTAAGGGAATTATTATAAATAGATTCAGAGGAGATCTTTCATTATTTGAAAATGGAAAAAAATGGATAGAGAATAAGACTCAAATCCCTGTTATTGGAATTATCCCATGGTTAAATGATTCATTTCCTCCAGAGGATTCTTTAGATTTAATAGAAAAAAAATCACTTTCTAAAAATCCTGAAATCAAAGTTGGAATTATAAAATTACCATCTATCAGTAACTTCTCAGATTTTGATCCATTAGAAAATGAAGAAACAATATTAATTGAATGGATTAGAAAATCACAAAACCTAAGTAAGTATGACTTCATTATTCTGCCGGGCAGTAAACAAACGATTAAAGATCAAATATTTCTTGAAAATTCTGGCTTATCTCAGGATATAAGGGAATATTCAAATAATGAAGGAAATATTATTGGAATTTGTGGAGGTTTACAAATGTTAGGGACTACTCTTGAAGATCCTTATTTTAAAGAGGGTTCCAAAAATTATTCTGAACAAAAAATTAAAGGTATTGGATTACTGCCATTAAAAACGACTTTCTTTAAAAACAAATTAACACGTCAAATCAACTCTAAATCTATTTGGCCATGCCAATCAGAAATTAATGGATTTGAAATTCATAATGGTAAAACTGTATTAGATGACACCCAAAGTTCATTAAAAATTAATACTATTTTTGAAGATTCAGATCTTGGTTGGTACAAAGAAAATGATAAAGGCGGAACTATTGCAGGAACATATATCCATGGAATCTTTGAAAATGACAGTTGGAGAGGGCAATATATTAATTTAATAAGGAAGAGTAAAAATCTACCAATATTAAATAAAAAATCAATATCTTATAAAGAGAAGAGACATTTAATTATTGATAATCTTGCGAATGAATTCCACAAACATTTAAATCTCAAATCATTTTTAAGTTGAAAGAAACAAAAAATATAAAAGTAATATGGCCAAACGATAAAGAAACATTTGTTTCAGATGGTGATGACTGGTTTTATTCTGCTGAAAAAGCAGGTTTAGAAATCCCTACTGGCTGCCTCACAGGAAGTTGTGGAGCCTGTGAAATAGATGTAAATGGGGAAACAATAAGGGCTTGTATAAGTGAAATTAAAAATAATAAAAAATGTACATTACGTGTTTCTTTAACTACAGACCCTTTTTGGGAAAAATAAATTTCATTAAACTTTACCTAATTATTAGATAAAGGAAAAAATAGTAAAAAAATGATCCAAAAAATGTGTTTATTAGAATAACTTTCTTTTTAATTTTTGAAGAGGCAATAATATAGCTACCCAAAACATGAGGTAGGATTGGTAAAGATCTAATGATGAAAATATAAAAAGAATTCAAAGTAATATTGTTAAAAAATTTATAAAGATTATTTTTTTCTGGTTTTTTAAAAAATAATATATTTCTAGAAAATTTAAATTTAATTTTCCTCAGAATAAGAACTTGAACTACACTTAAAATGGTTAAAGAAGGAGAAAAGAAGAAAACATAATTTAACCCAAAAATCTTTATTAAGATAAAATCAAAAATAATTGATAAAGGGAGGCCTAAAAATATAGAAACTATATTAAAAGCAATCAAATATTTGTATTGAATATTATTAAAAAGGAACTCAAGATCATAGGTATATTTAAATATTAGAGCAAGAAAATAAACCCCTAAATAGGTAAAAAATATTTTAAAAATTACTGATTTAAAATTTAGATCTTTTTTATTCATATGAGATGAACATTAATGATGATTATCAAAAACGTAGAGGGCAAATAACATCTTTTCTTACAGGGAAATTATAGAACCAAACAGGAAATATTTAGCAAAGTAACTCATTTTATCCACTATCAAATTTAATATATATGGAATACCTGGGGAGACACAGTAAAGTTAATAGAAGAAATGAATTTGCATAAAAAAAGACCCTTTAATAGGGTCTTTCAAGGTTTTACTAAATCAAGTGTTTCCTTGTTTCCACTGTTTCAGTAAAACCACTCCTTCACACATGTATAAAGTATCTCATTAAATTCTTTTTCGTGGAAGGGCTAAATGGAATGTTGCTTAATTGTCACATGTGCCAGTTTTTCATTTCTGGACATAAAAAAACACTCTAATTCAGAGAAAAAGGTATTCTCTTATAAGAGATTAACGTTTGAAGAGTTTCTAATTTGTATAATCTACTTTGATAAGTCATAAATTATCTAGAGTATTGTTTGCTATTTCTTTTCCCAAAATAAATAAAGATTTGAAAATAGGTTTTTAGTATCTACTATTGCAGTGCTTGTTGAGATCAACTCCCATCCTGCAGAATTACGTTTTTTCATAATTGCTGCAAGTTCGTTTTCTTGTCTTTGAGTATTTGCGTTTCCAACTGCGTAATATATATCAAGATCATTTTCAACTTTTGCCATTTTTTAAGATAATGCTTTATTCAGAATTAATATTACTCAATCTTTATTAGTAACTGGGAAAGATTCGATAGAGTGGCTCTAAATAAGTCTTATATGGTATTACCTTCACCCCAAATTGCGATTGGGCTACTACTTATAAGTATTGGAATAGTAGTTACTTTCGATATCAAAACTGATCAGTTTAAAAGTAAATAATTAAAAAAAAGTTGGATATCTGGGTGAATATCTATATTAATTTGATCAATAAAGAATTATCTTATTTAGATCAAGAATAAAAAACACCCTGCAATAAATCCACTTAAATGACCTGATAAACTTATCCCTGGCAAAAATGAGAAAATCAAACCTATAAGACATATTGTCTTTGACATTTTTTGTACTTCATAATTGGATTTTAAACCAATTTTTTTTCCTAAAAAGTGACTCTTTCCATAAAAAGACGTTAAAAGTAAGAATCCAAATAAAGCATAAATTATTCCACTAAATCCTAAAGTGGCATAATTCGGATAAATATTAAAATACGATAAGATCTTTTCATAAACCCAGATAATAAAAAAATTCAAAAAAGAACAAATTAAAGTAAATTTCAGATAAAAAAATCTACTTTCGAATCCAAGTCTCATCAAAAAATATCTAGTAATAATTATCCCACCAAGATTACTTAATAAATGATTTAAATCTGCATGAACTAGGATTGATGTGAAAATCCTATGAGGTTGATCACTAATTAGTCTTGGTACGAAGTATAAAAATTCTTTATCAATAACTCCAATTAAATCTGTAAGTATAAAAACTATAATTAAAAAAGATGCGCTTAGGATGTATTGCCAATCGTTTTTAGATATTGAATTATTAATGGCCATATTTTCTCTAGTTTTATAATCAAAAAATATCTACTTACCTAGGAGAAAAGATCCGAAGAAGATTTTGAAAATCTTGAATTTATATTACCTTTAGTAAACTTTGCAATGAGAACTTGTTGGGTGGTCTATGCATTCTTTTTCCCAATATTCTTGTTTTGGATCTTTTGGTAGTTGATAATTAAAATCATGCATTTTCCAAATATCTGATGTTGCATTTTTTAGGGCAGTGAATGGAGTGGTGAGTCTCATAAAACCTCCTTTATCTCTACTTCTTAAGTATCCTCCTTTTCAATTGAAATTAATAGAGTATTAATACCCGAGTATTAGTGCTTTGTTGTCTTAACAACTATCTTTCTCCACATATCAGGACTAAAAACAATTTAGGAGTTTAAAGCACTGCATCGGCTTTGTGAACAGCGAGGTGCATATAACTATAAGAGAGCAAATATACGCCCTCTTATTTTATTTTTGGTATTTCTAGAAATCAGTAATTAACGGAGAGGGTGGGATTCGAACCCACGAATAGTTCCCTATTAAACGATTTCGAGTCGTTCGCTTTCGACCACTCAGCCACCTCTCCTTCTGTTTATTAAGTATGCTCTTAATAATGAGAAAATTGTTAACTATATAATTATCTTAATTTTAATTCCAACCTGCATCTTTCATCAATTTAATAGCTAGAGAATTTTTTTCTCCAAGATCTTCTACAGTGACACTATCAGGTATAAACTCTCCAAAATTCTTTACTATTTCATTCTGATTAACTTCCTTCAATGGATGTTCAAAAGTTGGTGCAGCTAAACCTTTACTTCCTTCCGGAGATGCTAAGAATTCAAGCAATTGAACAGCTTCATTTTTATTTGTTGCATATTTTGCAACACCACCGGCACTAATATTTACGTGAGCAGGATTAGGTGTAAGGACCTTTGTTTTTTTAGCATATAAAGCATCTCTCCTTCCATTAACACCTGCTAACATTCTTGCGACATAATAATGATTAACAATTCCTACTCCACATTTTTTCTTAGAAACTGCTCTAATTATTGCTATATCTCCTGGGAAAAACGGTTTTGAAACGTTTGAAATCATTCCGCTTAACCAAGCTTTAGTTTCTGATTCACCTTTGTTAATTATTTGATTGGCAACTAAGGATTGATTGTATGGACTTTTTCTATTTCTTAAACATACTTTCCCTTTTAAAGAAGGATCAGCCAAATCAGTGTAATCATTAATCTTGTTAACATCTACTACTTTTGGGTTGGCTATCATGACTCTTACTCTTCTTGTTAATGCATACCATTCCTTATTTGGATCTTTTAATCCTATAGGCACATCATTTTCTAAATTAGAAGATTTTATTGGTTGCAGTAATCCAGCTTTGGCTGCATTAGTTATTCTTGCAGCATCTACTAGCAATATTAAATCTGCTTGAGAATTCTCTCCTTCGCGTTTCAATCTTTCGATTAAAGAAATTCCTGCTGCCTCTATAAGCCTGACTTTTATTCCTGTTTCTTCTGCAAACTTTTTATAAATACCTCTATCTGTATTGTAGTGTCTACCAGAATAAACTTTGACTTCTTTTTGTGATGAATTAGCCGGTATATTAACGTTTAGCAAAAATGTACATGTTAGTGCTGAATAAAAAAGTTTTTTGAGATTTTGCACTTTTTAAAATTAGTATCTATGGTTACTTTATACCCATCAAAAGAGTTCAAACTCTAAAAGCCATCTTCGATACATTAAAATGTATCATTTTTTATATGCCATATGAATTATTTAACTCATCAGTTATTAAATGCTGAAGAAATAAATTTTATAAAAAAAGAATTAGAACAAGAAAATCAGTGTTGGGAAGATGGGAAAAAAACTGCTGGCAGCCACGCCTCAATCGTAAAAAATAATTTGCAATTAAAAAGAACATCAGATATTTCGAAAAAATTATCCTCGTTAATTAAACAAAAAATTTTAAATAATGATTTAATAAAAAGCTTTACTTTACCAAAAAATATTCATGGAATCATGTTTACTAAATCCTCCAAAGGAATGAAGTATGGACGACATATCGATAATGCATATATGTCATCAGGCAGGGCTGACTTATCTTTCACAATTTTTCTTACCAAAAAAAATCTATACGTGGGGGGTGAACTATTAATTGAAAATCTTACTTCAGAAAACAAATTTAAACTTAATAGTGGAGAAATTTTAATTTACCCAAGCACCTTTTTACATTCAGTTCAAGAAGTTCTCAATGGAGAAAGAATAGTATGCGTTGGATGGATTGAGAGTTATGTAAAAAGTATTGAAGAAAGAGAATATTTATTTGATTTAGACGCAGGTGCGAGAAGTCTATTGGCCAAGCATGGTAGATCTGATGATCTCGATCTTATTTTTAAATCCTACTCTAATCTCTTAAGAGTTATGGGGGATTAAATAAGAATCATTTTATACAGCAAAAAGAAAATAAGTTGTAAATTGATTATTATATAAAAGATTATATTTATAGAATGCCAAAAAAAAGTTCAATTGCAATTTTTATCGCAGCCACAAGCGCATTAGCTATTTCAACGGCAGATAGTAATTCAGTTAAATCAGGTGAAAATGATTTAGGCGGACTAAAAGAATGGAATACTGATATGCCTTTAGATGCAGATTTTAAATTAGATGCAGAAGCACAAAGAATAGCTGATGAAGCAGCCAAGTCATCTGCATGTATACCTATTGGCGAGGGAGAAAACTGCTGGTAAAAAAGAAAAAAAAACACCCTGTAAGGGTGTTTTTTAATGCAATTTAAGGATGATCTAGAACTTAAATTGTGTTTCGATTACAGCACCAGTGTAATCCTCTCCATCAGTTCCGTTAGCATTTGATGCTCCGAAAATTGCTGGGGTAACTGTTACTGAATCATTAACCTTGAAGCCATAATATAATTCATACATAAATGGTTCTGCACCAGTATTTTCTCTCATTTGAGGTTGTCCTAATGCAATACCTATGCGATCATCTGCGTTAAAAACATCTAACCATGTTAGACCTACGAAGAAAGCATCTGTAGTATCGTTTGCATCATAACCGTCCAATACTGAATAATCATAACCAACAGATACTTGAGGAGTAGCAGTACCAGAATCTAATGGTCTCCACCAAGCTCTCAAACCATAGTTAGTACTATTTTCATTACGGTCATCACCAGTAGCTGTACTGAAGTAGCTATCGCCCCAATCATTGTACTTAAGGTTAACCATTGCAGAAACAGACCACTGATCTTTAGTTATTCCGATCTGGTTAGCCCAACTTGTCTTGGATTCATTTGTTAAAAGTCCTGTTTCTGAACCTTTTACTGTAGTCTTGGATTTTGTCCCTATATTTGAACTTATGGCTAATCCGTTATCTGCCCTATAAACCCAACCTGCACCAGTATCTGTACTTGCACCATAAGCAGCAGCATTACCTCCAAGAGTAAAAGCTTTTAGTACTGGCTTATAGATTGATGGAGTAGTTCCATGCATGTAGTAGTTTTCGATCATTGGACCAACAAAAACAGTATTCTGTTCGCCTACTGGGAATTCATACCAAATTTTATCTACCTTTAAAACGTTTGAATTACCTTTTGAAGAACTTAGATAAGTACCATGGTCTTTATCCTTAGTCCATGAGCTTGCGTTACCTGTTTTAAGTCTTACATAAAGATTGTCATCTCCAGTAAAACTTGTATTTAAGTTTCCTTGCCACATGTACTGGAAAAGAGTAGCCTCATTGGAAACTGTATCAGTGCCAGTCCCATCATAAGAAAGGGCACCAACTGTGAAATTGACTTTACCGTCTAATGTAGTTGTATCTGAGAAACCACCGGCTTCAAATTCATTTTGTTTAACCTCAAGGCCATCTACACGACTTTTAAGGTTTGCGATATCTTCACTAACTTCGTTAATGAATGTGTTGCTGTCAAGTTTCGAAGATTTTGTTTGGCTACGTGCGTAGCTGTTCATTTCTTCTATATTGACAACGTCGGAAGCTTGTGAAGCAACTGGAGCCAATAAGCTCAAAGATGCTCCTGCTACCAACATTTGTTGGAAGAGTTTCATTTTACCTCACACTAAAGTAGCCCAAATAATTTGGGTAACTATACTGTATCGAGCGTAACAAAAAAGGAAAGAATTATAAGTTTCTAAATGGTGTAACTTTTTATACATCCATTTTTTTTGTTTAAAAATTTTGTATGCCTTATTTTTTTATCAAAGGGTAGTTAAGAGATTCTCTTTCATCTATCCATGATGATGCAACTTCTCTCGCTAATTTGCGAATCTTTTCAATATATTGTGCACGATCTGTAACTGAAATCACACCTCTAGCATCAAGCAGATTAAATGTATGACTACATTTCAAAACAAAATCAAGCGCAGGGTAAGTTAATTTCTTTTCTGTTAAAGAAATTGCCTCAGCTTGATAAATTTCAAATAATTTTCTGAGATTGTCAGCACTAGATTCAGCAAAATTATAAGAGCATTGACTTTTTTCAAATTGAAGCCAAATATCGCTATATTTCAAATCTTTGTTCCAATTTAAGTCCCAAATACTATCCTTATCCTGCAAAAACATTGCAATCCTTTCTAATCCATAAGTAATTTCAATTGGAATAGGATTACAATCTAAACCCCCACATTGTTGAAAATAAGTAAATTGAGTAACTTCCATTCCGTCCAACCAAACTTCCCAACCTACACCCCAGGCTCCAAGTGTTGGAGACTCCCAATTATCTTCCACAAATCTTATATCATGATTTCTAGGATTTATCCCAAGAGATTCTAGAGATGTCAAATATTTTTCCTGGATTCCTTCGGGTGAAGGTTTAATTATTACTTGATATTGAAAGTAATGTTGAGCCCTATTAGGATTATCGCCAAAACGTCCATCTGTAGGTCTTCTGCATGGCTCTGCATATGCAACACTCCAAGGCTCTGGTCCAATAGCCCTTAAAAAAGTATGTGGATTCATTGTCCCTGCACCCTTTTCTGTATCATATGGCTGCATAATCAAACAACCTTCTTTTGACCAAAAATTATTTAAGCTTTGAATTATATCCTGAAAAAACATTAAATTAAAATAGCGAAAAAATTAAGATCAATGCCAATAGACATAATAACAAAGGTTTAAAGTAAAAAATATTTTGAAATCCAATTAATCAAAATTATCATCCGATAAAAAGCCCTCATAAAATTAGATCCGTGATAAAAAATAAATGAGGAATTAATTATGTAAAAAAATCTAATGGGAATGGTCCAAAAGTGTTAGATCCTTTAGCATCTTCGTCATACTGACATGTTATTAAAATTCCCTCTCCAAGACCATTTTCTGATCTCACAAAAACATTACCAGTTTTTTGATTAGCTTTTAAAAAAACACTTCCATCAGCATGAAGGGAACCTATATTACCAAATTTAATTGAGGAATATTTTGTAGAAATTGATTGCAACGCTTTAATAGCTCTATCATCACTAGGTGCCATTATTCCAATTGTTATCCAATCTGTATTAAGAATATTTTCTTCTAATTCTTCTAAAAGTTTTTTTTCTTGCCTGTAAGTTAATTTAGGGGCAGTTCTAAGATTATTTAAATCGACTAATTCATTTACTTCCATTAACTTTATTCCTAAAAAGTCCTTAACCAAATGTTCTTCCATTCCAAGCCCACAATGAAGCAGGGACATCCTCAAAAGAAATATAAATCCTATCTATTGGAATTCCCATTTTCTCATATACAAAATCCGATATTGGCTTTGCCATTTCTGAAGGATTTAGAGAACCTATTGATTTGATTTCTAAAAAGCAAGATGGGGTCTCATCATCAAAATGCATTTGGCAATTATCATCTATTTTCGCCATAACAAATCTTCTTGATTTGTTAGTTAAAGATGAAATTAAAAATGAAATTTCTTCGAGCAATTTATCTTTATCATTAACTTTTGCTGAAGTCGAAACATTAATATAAGGCATCTCTATGCAGCAAGATAATCTTTCTTAGAATTAATTTCTAAATAAACAGTTTTATTTTTTAAATTTCTTTTTGATGAAAGATATGCCATATCGTATGAACTTATTCCGTTTTTATAAGGATTGAAAAGTGCATTTTTAGACCTGTTTTTTTTGCCCCTCTTGAACTCAATCATCATTATTAAATCTTTAATTAGTAATTTAACTTTTTTTGAATGGATGTCTAGTTTTTTTGAGAATTTTTAATTTATTAAATGAAAAAAATTCCTAATACACAATAAGAATTTCTTTTTACTAGATTTAATACAAATCCTAAATTAGTTGTTTTGGAAGTTTTAAATAATTATCAAAGGAAAAAACTTGATGAGAGCAATGATGAAGAATTTTATTCTGATCCAAAATTTGTTTATCATCTAGATGCAAACTTCAGGCAAAATCTATCAGATTTATATGAAAGTGAAATTGATAATAATTCAACTGTCCTTGATTTAATGTCCAGTTGGGATAGTTATTTACCAAAAGGGAAAAAATATAAAAAAGTTATTGGACATGGTTTAAACAAACAAGAACTTGAAAGAAACAAAATTTTTGATTCTTATTGGATACAAAATTTTAATTTAAGTCAACGAATTCCGCTAGATAAAGAAAGCGTTAATTACTGCTTGATGGTGGCTGCATGGCAATATTTACAATATCCAGAGAATTTAACTAAAGAAATCGCTAGAATTTTGAGCAGAAAGGGCAAAATTATTATTGCTTTTTCAAACAGAGCTTTTTGGCATAAAGCTCCTAATATATGGACTTCATCTACTGAAGAAGAGAGGGTTAAATATGTCAGAAAAGTATTGATCTCAAACGGATTTAATGAGCCAAAAATTATCAAAAAGTTTACTGAATCAGCACTTGGAATCTTTAATTTTTTAAATAAAGATCCATTTTATTGTTTAATCGCAACTAGAGAGTAAATTTTAATTGTATTGCATTAAACAACAACTCTATGAAAAAGTTATAAACAATTTTTCATAGCCATACTTTTAAATTTTTACTAATATTGGGTAGTTAATATTAATTATATGGGTTCTAAAAGAGAAAAATATCCTGAAAAATGTCCTTGGGATCTTGGCCCTAATCAACATTTAGCAAAAGAAGAGAACTGGACTTTAAGATTAGGGGAAGCAAATGTATGCTTTAGCAAAAATAAATTAGATAATAATTATTTTCATGTAATTAGTAATGAAAATGAAGAGCAAATTCTAGCTTTTAGAGCGAGACTCTTATATCAAAAACTACTTGATAAAGGGTTTAGATTGGTTGAATAAAAAAACCTAATTTAATAATCTTATATCCTCGAAGACAAACTTTTGTGTTTCTTCTTCTTGATTTTGGTTTAAGTATTTTATTGTCCTCGAATTTAATATCCAATAATCGTCTTTACCCATATTAAGGAACTCATCCTCGTAATCCAATTTTTGAGAACTTGTCTCAAGTGTATCTGGATCAATTTGTTGACTACTATATTTTTTGCTAAGGGAACCTATTCCTGTATCTAAAAATTCTTCAACAAAAATTTGTATTATAGTTCCATGAATTTTTCTGTAGACCATATTAATACAGTTATTTTTAACCCTATATTTATCACCTTGATTCTTACCCGAAACACTCATTTCAATCCCACTTTCAGAATTTTTAAGTAAATTAAAATTATTTTCTGAGTGCACTGATTCAAATTCTCTCTTTACCCTATGTATACAAACTTCAAATAATTGAGAGGCAATACTTTTAACAACTTTCTCATCTTCTATTTTATGAATATTTGATTTAAAGTCTTTCCCTAATATGAAGTCCCCTTTATGAATATTATTATTAGTCAAGAAAATACATTTACCTTGGTAACCATGAAAATCATTCTTCCAGGTGTAACGATTTTCATAAGCCTTTTTGAAAATCTCCTTACAATTAATTTCTTTTAGATTATCCATTAATTTTTTAAAAACGTGAAATAATTCTACAAAAAAAAACCTCCCGGTTAGAGGAGAGGTTTTTTTTAGATTAAATTAGTTTTGAGTAATTTTTGTATTTTCAATATTATCAAAAGCTTGCCCAATTTTCTTAAAGTCAAATCCCATTGCTCTTAGTGCGTGCCAAAGATGACCTTGTAAGAAAAAGAAACCCAAATAAAAATGAGTATTAGCAAGCCAAGCTCTTGAGCTATATGCTCCTGAACCTAAATCTACTGTATCAGTAAAATAAGGGGCAAATTCAAATTGAAGCTTTAAGGGTTCTCCATAAAGATCAACTGGATATATGGTTGTATTTGAAGCACACCAAAAAGCAGCAACAAAAGCCATATAAGAAACACCAACCACTGAGTATGACAAAATTGCCTCAGCGCCAAGTAATCCTTTTCCTTTAAATTCTGTATATTCTCCAAATTGTTTAGTACAAATATGGAAAACACCTCCAATTATTTCTAGGAAAGCTAGGAAAGCATGTCCTCCCATAACGTCTTCAAGACTATCTATTTTTAAAAAATCAAATTGATGATTCCAGATAGCGGCAATATCTAAATTGTAAATAACTTGTCTTGTAGATCCTATTGCTGGGTCGTAAATTCCATGAATACGAGCCCATTCAACGAACATAATTGCTCCAAGCCCAAGAAAGATTAGATGATGACCAAGGATAAAAGTTAATTTATCTGGATCATCCCATTCGAAATCAAATTTTTGTGGCTTACTATTTTCTGGGTAGTCTCCAAGATCACCTGCAAATTTGTTGGAATGTAATAATCCCCCAGCACCCAATACTGCTGAAAAAATTAGATGTAATGTGCAAATTACAACAATTCCATATGGTTCTGTTATAACACCATTTTCAACGCCACCAATTCCAATACCCGCAAGATGAGGCAAAACAATTGCTTTCTGTGCACCCATTGGAATACTGGCGTCGTAACGGGCTAATTCAAATAATCCAAAAGCTCCTGCCCAGAACATCATTAGGCCTGCATGAGCAGCATGAGCAGCTATGAATTTACCTGATCGGCCAACAACACCAGAATTCCCTGCGTACCAGTCATAGGTGACATCAGATTTTCCGTAAGTTTGTAACACTTGATTTAAGTAAACAGCAAATTGAGCATATTGCTTATCGCTATTGTTTTTACATGTTCTTTACAGATTTAATTACTTATGTAAAAAAAACATATTGTGAAAGAACAAATGTTACAAACTAGGGAAGTAATGTCTGAGAAAGCTTACCCCAATGAAGGAATTTCACCCTTAAGCTGAGAAGCCCATGTTTCAAGACGCGAATCGGTCAAATCAGATTCACTATCCTCATCAAGAGGTAATCCACAAAAGCTTTCTCCTATAACACTTTTGGACTCATCAAATGTATAAGAGGATTTATCTACGTAACCAACCATTTCGGCGCCTGCTTTTGTGAAGTAACTATGAAGTTCTTCCATTGCATCACAATAATTTTCTGTATATGTGGAAGAATCTCCTAAACCAAAAATTGCAACTTTTTTTCCTGATAAACTTAGTTCACCAATATCCTCTAAGATTGAATCCCATGCAGTTCCAGATCTTTCTTCATCGGCACCAGTATTCCAAGTAGGTATCCCGCAGATAATCCCATCAAGACCTTCAAATTCTGAAAGATCATCCACATCAGATACATCTTTAGGTGCCTCTGCTGAAGAGATAAAGTTGTGAAGACGATCTGCTACGTCTTCAGTTTTTCCTGTTGTAGTTGCGTAATAAATTCCTACAGTCATAACTTCAAAATGTTTACATTAAAATAATAAAATCTAAAAACGTTAAATTAATTTCTTTAAAAACTTTTTCATGTAAAATTTTATACTAATTAAGGTAAGAAAAATTTTTTGAGAATAATTTATTTAAAATTTAAACCATCGTGACTGACAAATTTCAAAATGATATAAAAAATCTTATTGAAGAATTCAACTTTAATGGGTATAAAAAATTCAAATTAATTGTTTTATTTGGTTTATTAGGAGATTTTGATAGCTTTGAATATGCAATAAATTTGAAAAGTTTTATCGATAAAAATCAAGCTAAAAATTTAGATATTTTTGCAATTGCTATTGGGAACCAAAATGGGAAAGAAAAATTTTGCAAATTTACTGGATTTTACGAAGAAAATTTAATAGTTGTTTCTGATAATCAAATCCATAATAATCTAAAAGTCTCAAGAGGATTAGATATTGGTTTAGGAGGTTGGATTAATATGCTTTTGATGTTATCAGGTATAAATTCTTTTAAAACAATTAAAGAAGTTGTTAGAGGTTATACCGGCGACCGAAAAGCAAAACAAATCTATTCAGAATTTGACAAAATTGATGTTTTAAAATTTTTAAAATTTTCAGGTAATTCTTTTAAAAAAGTTTTTGGGGATGGTTACTTGAGACCTTTTGAATTAGCCACATTTAGATTAAATAATATGAATGAAATAATTCAAAATTGGAGTGATTATATTCTTAATGAAGAATACCTTCCTCAAAGAGGGGCTTCTTTTCTATTGAATAATAAAAATGAAATTATTTATAAATTCTTCTCAAACGATGTGCTTGGATATTCATCAAACATGAGAGATCCCTTGGGATTTTTGACTGATTTAATTTAAGAATAGTTTTTAAAATATTTTTATGAATGTAGATATATTTGGATATTTTGCAGCATTTTTAACAACAGCAGCATTTCTGCCTCAATTGATAAAAACTTTAAAAACAAAAAAGGCAGATGATGTTTCTTTAACAACATTAATAATGTTTATTATCGGTGTTTTGTCTTGGATTATTTACGGTTATAAAATTTCTTCTACACCAATATTGATAGCAAATTTAATTACCCTGATCTTAAATTTATTGATATTAATCTCTAAAATATATTTTTCAAAAAATTAAAATGAGTAAAAATTTTTTTTAAATTAATAAACTTTAGATTTATTAATTAAATCTTGATTAAAATTAAGTAAAAAATTTACTGATCTTGAAAACTTCAAAATGTTGGGTTTGGTTTAAGGGAAGCCTTAACAAGGGTGGATATTGGAAAGAGGGTTTTACATGTACTTTTGATGAGAACCCAGGAGTTTTAATAGAAAGTCCTGCTTACGTAACTTGTAGGGTTCCTTCATGGAGAGTTTTGACTAGAGAACCAGAAAATTTATATAAATCTCCTCTAATTCCTGACAAAGCAATTTGGAAAATAATTTAAATTTTCAATTAATAAAAAAACTTTTTGACTGCACTTCGGCGAGTTAATATTACTTTAATAAATATTTAATTAATACCATCTACTCTCTTTTTGTAAATGTTATCCCATTTTTAATCGTTGGTTTTCTTCTGGGGAAAAAGAATCCAAAGATTTCAAAATATATCGCAATACCTCTAATAAGATTTGGCATTCCATTAAGTGTTATGGGTCTCCTATTAAAGGAAGGTATAGATATAAACTTAATTAAAAGTGCATTTTTAGCATTCTCTGTAATTGGATTTTTAATAACTTTAATAAATATAATCCCAATATTTAACAAGAGGCTTCCAAATTACACATTGCAGCTAGCAGGGCTAATAGGTAATACATCATTTCTTGGAATACCAATTGCGCTAGCTCTTCTACCTTCAAAAACTATAAATTTCACTATTGGATTTGATTTGGGAACAACACTTTTTGCTTGGATATTTGGACCTTTTTTCCTTCAAGAAAAAACCAACAGCAAAAATATACCAAACATCAAAGGACTATTAAATGCATTGATAAATAGCCCTGCATCAAGAGGGATTATTGGTGTACTTCTTGCATATCTTTTTCAAATTAATGAAATTTTAGGCAATTATCTTTGGATCCCTGCAAGAATAGTTATTGCTTTGGCAATAATAATTGTAGGAACAAGACTTGGAATAATTACAAATCAAAATGAGAGAATTTTGGATCTAAATGAAGAAATTAAATTTTCAATTTTATTAAAGTTATTTATTCTTCCTTTTATTATTTTTATAGTATGCAAATTCTTAAATTTTAACTTCTATCAATCATCTGCAGTAATTCTTCAGGCAGCAACCCCAACCGCAATATCAACAATATTAATGGCAGAGGCTTATGGAGTGAAACAAAAAATAGCTTCAAAAATTCTTTTTACTACAACCTTAATTTCAATAATTACAATTCCTTTATTAAAAATATTTATGAATGTATTTATACAAATAACTTAAATAAAGTTTATTAGGGGAGCATGATTAATGAATATTGTAAAGATTATATCCTGATAACTAAATAATGTCTTAAGATTTAGTTTATGAAGTCAGCAAACCCTGAAAATGAATATATTCCCTTAGATCTAAGGATTTCTGTGAGGAGGGATACTTTAAGGCTTATCTCAGAGATGGCTCAAGATATGGGAATAAGCATTAATGAAGTTTTTAGTTTTTTAGCCGAAGATTCTGTCATCGATCTCGAATTAATGGAAGATCTAAATAAAATTGACATCCCAAGCAAGTGCAGCATTGATGATTTAAAAAATGCTCTTCTTAAAAAAAAGCTTTGTTAGAATTTTTCAACTTTTCTATTTTCCCAGTCAGATTTATAACCACTTTTAACTAAAAATTTCGAATACTTATTTAAATCACTTTTTTGAATTCGCCATAAATTATAAATCCCAAATTTGCCCAATTTTTCATGATTAATTTTTGACCATTGCTGTCGGCGGGTTGAGTATTCATCTATTACTACCAATAGAGATTTATATTCATAATCAGGTTGATCCTCATAATTCTCTCTCCTATCAGTATTTAGCCTTTCTGACAAATTAATTAAACCCTCTTCAGTGTTTGGCTCATAAAAAACTATTTGTCTCGAATAATAATGTAATGAAGGTTTTCTGATCCCGATCATTGCTAGAGTTTCCTTTCCCTCGCGAATATCTAAAATTAATTTTGAGATATTCCTTAAAGGTAATTGCCTTGAAGTATCTGCTAATTTTCTTATTGGCGACATCAAATAAGATTGTCCAATTAAAAGAAAAATTTGAAGATAAAGAAGGATATTTCTAGATTTTAAAGAAAAGAAGATTATTGCGAAAAGGGTAAATGAAGAGAAGAACATTTTAGCTTTAAAAATAATCCCAGAGCTTATAAGTTCAGATGCAAGATTAGGCATTTCGGGATCATTAATTGAACTCAACCAAATATTCGAGAAAAAGAAAGCTATTGAGAAGCCAAACAAAATTAAAATATTAAAAATCCAGAAATATGAATAACTTTTATTTATATTTTTTAAGCTTATAAAGCTATTACTTATTAATAATGCTGCCGCTGGAATTGCTGGCAACCAATAGCTAGGTAGTTTCGTTGCAGAAAGGCTAAAGAAGATTAAAACTGACGTTAACCAACATAGAGAATATGTATAAAGGGTCTCAGTGACATTGCAACTTTGTTTTGAACTTTTAAAGAAATCCTTAAAGGTTTTTAATATCCCATGATACAAAAAAGGAGTAAATGGTAATGAAGCCAATATCATTATGTAAAGAAAGAACCAGAACGGTTCTGCATGATTATTTACAACTGAGGTATATCTTTGAAAATTATGGTAACCAAAAAAATTATCCCAAAAAGGCTTCCCCTCTTTTAGAAGTTCTAATATATACCATGGAACACTTATTAAAGTTGTTATTAAAAAACCTTTCTTAGGGTTTATCTTACTGAGCAACCTTTCCCAATTCTTCTGACAAAACAAGAAAGACGTAATAGTCAATAATGCCAAAACAAATGCAACAGGTCCTTTAACTAAAATTGCAAAACCTAAAAATACCCAAGCTGAAATACATTGATCATTATTTTCACTTGCCATTCTTCTCCAAAACAAAAGCAGGCTAATCCCTAAGGTTCCAGTTAAAAGGGCATCACTCACGGCAGTTCTACTCCAAATAATTATTAATGGAGAAAGAGCATATCCTAATGATGCAACTATTGGAGTGAGGAATTGCCTATCACTCTTCTGTGGCCAACAAAACAACGTATCTCCAATCATTAACATTAAAAATAATGATGCCAAAGCTGAAGGAAGTCTTGCTGAGAGAGTCCCGAAACTATCCCAAATCTCGTTTCTCGGTAATGAGTAAAAAAAACCCATTAGCCAATATATCAGTGGAGGCTTATCAAAACGGAATATTCCATTGACTTTTGGAGTTAACCAATCACCAGATTCACTCATTGCCCGTGCTGCAGCGGCAAATAAAGGGGGAGTTTCATCCACCAATCCTGTAGAACCTAAACCTAAGATAAATACAATGATCCCACAAACTAAAACTATCAATAAGGTTATAAGCCTTTTTTTTGAGTTAAGAAGAATCATTTAATATTATTTATATTCATGCATTATCTTATTAAGCCAGTTCACAACCTTGTTAGCAAATATATCTGCGGAGGCATTTTTTTCTACCCATTCTCTACATTTCTGACGCTTTATTTTTTCAATAATCTCTACATAGGAAAGCATGTTTTTTTTATCATCAGGTTCAGCGAGATAACCTGTTTTGCCATGCTGAATAATTTCACTAGGTCCTCCTCTTTTATAAGCTACAACAGGCACCCCACAGGCTAAAGCTTCAACAATAACGTTCCCATATGCCTCATTCCATTTCGGAGTATTTAGCAACCCTCTGCATTTACCAAGTTCTTTTTGTAATTCATAGGTTGAAAAAAACCCCATCCAATCTATAGCTCCTTTAGGGAATGATTTTTCTATCTTTGAGGCATACATCTCATCTTCTATAAATCCCCAAACTTTTAATTTTTCGCCAAGTTGATTTGCTACATAAACTGCATCCTCCAAACCTTTCTCCGGAGCCACTCTTCCGACCCATGCCAAAGGTCCTTTAACTGAATCTTGAAAAATATAATCATCTAAATTAAACCCATTCCCAATAATTGTTGGTTTTTTGATAAATGGATAATCATTAGCTTGCATTTTCGAATGAAAAGCAAAATTTTTTGGATATTTAGCATATACCCTAGAGATTAAATTACTAATTACTGAACTTTCAGAACCCATACTAATAATATGTGCAATGGGTATCTCGAAATTTAGAGTCATCCAGATAGGCAACCAATCATAGGACATGTTCAACAATACATCTGCATGTTTAGCGATATCTAATCCCTTTTCAAGCATTCCTGCTAAAAGAGAATTGTCTGGGATACTCACTGGAGAATTATAATCTTGATGCTGCCAACTAATTTGATCTTCACCTTCCACAATATGTAATTTTGCTTTTACATTACATTCATGTAACTTAGAATTTTTTGGAGCTACAACCTCAACAGAATGACCTAAAGAAATTAGACCTGAAACTAAAGAATTTAAAGTTAATTCAACTCCACCACCTTTACCACTCCCTAAGAACCCTATTGGGGTACTAATCAAAACTATTCGCATTATTAGACTTTTTACAAAAGGAACTAATTAAATAGTAGTATCATGAAATTTATTTTCCCATAAACTCTTTCTCTGGCTAACAAAAAATACTGAGATAAGAACAAATACTACTCCTATCCACTGCACAATAGTTAGTCTTTCATCTAACCAAACACCTCCACTGAGAAGAGCAAATACAGGTGTTAAAAATGCAAGAGTACTAAATCCAGTTATTTCTTTATTATTAGCAAAGTAGAAAAACAATCCATAAGCTATTGCCCCTCCAAAAATACTTGCAAATGACATAAGTCCCCAATCAAATATTGACCAATCTGGAATTATTGTGAAATTTGATTTTAAGCAGTGCTTAATAATTAAGGGCAAACTTCCTAAAACCATATGCCAACCTGTAACTGCCACTGGATCACTTTTAGTACAAGTGAATCTAATTAAAATTGTTCCTAATGCCATTGCGAGAGAAGCTGCAAGCATCCAAAGTTCTCCAAAGTTAAAAGCAACATCATTTATAGACTCATTAGACATCAACCACCAATTCCCTAAAATTTCTTGAGGAACTCCTAAAAATACTATTCCTCCCAAGCCAAAAAGTAGGCCTAACCATCCTATTGGATTAATTAAATTCCCAAAAATTGCCCTCGCTAAAATAGCTACCAAAAGCGGTTGAGAATCAATTAAAACAGAACCTAAACCTGCTCCAGTTTTTTCAATACCATAAGTTAAAAACAACTGAAAAAAAGTGGCATCAACAATCGTAAAAACAAAAAACCACTTCAAATCGCACCTGTAAATTTTTAAATCTCTTTTAAACAAATATGTTGTTATTAGAACAAGAATCCCTGCAGGAAGTAATCTTAAAGAAGCCACAAACTCAGGCCCAGCACTAGATACTAAAGGAGTCATTGCCGCCATTGAAGTACCCCAAAGTGCAAAAGGGAGTATCATTAAAAACCAATTTAGGATTGAATTCATTAGGTCTGCTGATAGTCTTTTTAAAGTAGTTTTATGAATTTACCTTAAAAGAATGATTTGGCCTTTTAGACGAAAGTCAAAAAAAAGAATAGCTCGTATAGTAATTGATGAGCCTATTACAAGTTCAACAAGAGTTTCAGTCCTTAAAGCTCTTAAACAAATTGAGGATAGAGAATTTCCTGCTTTAATCGTGAGAATTGATTCTCCAGGGGGTACGGTTGGGGATAGCCAAGAAATATACTCTGCTATTAAAAGACTAAAAGAAAAAGGATGTAAAGTCATTGCTAGTTTTGGGAACATCTCAGCATCAGGAGGCGTTTACATTGGTGTTGCATCTGACAAAATAGTTGCTAATCCCGGCACAATTACAGGATCTATTGGTGTGATTATAAGAGGAAATAATTTATCTGAATTATTAGATAAAATCGGCATTAAATTTGAGACTGTTAAAAGCGGTGTCTTTAAAGACATACTTTCTCCAGATAAACCTCTAAGTGAGGAAGGTAGAGGACTACTCCAAGGGCTTATAGATGAAAGTTACAAACAATTTACTGAAGCTGTTGCTGAAGGAAGGAATTTACCTGTTGAAGAAGTAAGAAAATTTGCTGATGGAAGAATTTTCACTGGAACACAAGCACTCGAACTAGGTCTTGTTGATGCGGTTGGAGATGAATTTGTTGCAAGGGAGCTAGCTGCAGAAATGGTTAATATTGATCCTAAAATTCAACCCTTAACATTAGGGAAGAAGAAGAAGAAAATACTTGGACTAATTCCTGGAAGTAGAATGATTGAGAAAATTATCTATAATGTCTTTTTTGAGTTTGACTCATCTAATAAAGTACTTTGGTTATACAAGCCTTAAATAAATATGTGTGAAAAAATGAAAGATGATTATAAAATTACATTTATTCGTGGTGCTACAACAGCATCTGGGAATTCTGTAAGGGAAATAGAAATTGCCGTAGTGGAATTAATTGATGAATTAATTTCACGAAACAATCTATTTAAGACGAACATTCTATCCATTACATTCACAGCGACAAAAGATTTAAATGCATGTTTTCCCGCTTCAATTGCAAGGAAATTTAATGGACTTGATTCAGTTGCCTTTTTAGACTGCCAACAAATGCACGTATCCAATGATGTTGATTTTTGTATAAGAATAATGGCTCAAGTTTTATTGCCACCAAATTATGCAATAAAGCACCCTTATTTAAATGGTGCTGCAAAATTAAGGACGGATAGATGTTAACCTTAGTAAAATTTATTTTTCTACTTTAAATTTAATAGCCTTTACTCACTCTTAAATTTTATTCCTTTAATGTTAAAAATCACAAAGAAACAAACTTTAAATCTTAAAATTTTAAGATTTTTTATTATTCCTACAATTTTAGTTTTAACTCCATTTTTTAATAACATCCAAAATGCTAAAGCGGGGTTGGAATTCCAGTGGGATCAAAACGATAATTTTAGAAGATTAAAGTGGTTTCAAAAAGAAAATAAAAGGAAATTTAGAAATAAAATATATTTTTTTTTGAGGCCATCTGATAGAAGAACTGATCTCTTAAAAATTAATCTAGCAATTCCTAAGACCTTTAAATCCACTCTAAATAATGAAAAAATTAGTTTTTGCAAAGTAAAAATAGGTGGTTTTGAGGGTAGAACTAAATGTTTAGAAGACATTCCGGCTGATTTCGAAATCAAGACTGATGAATCAGGCTTACGTTCACTAGATATTTACCCCTACAGCCCAATTCCCTCCAATAAAGAAAGTTATGCGATTGTTTTTAAAATTTTTAATCCAACAAAATCAGGTCTATATCAATTTCATTCATTTGGGCAACCTAAAGGAAAATCATTTTCAAGTTATTTAGGAAGCTGGACTATTGTGATAGATTAAATGATAAATTAAATAAGGATAATAAAACAAATGACTAAAAGAACTTTTGGCGGAACTTCAAGAAAAAGAAAACGTGTATCTGGTTTTAGAGTAAGAATGCGTTCTCATACAGGCAGAAGAGTTATTAAAAGTAGAAGACAAAAAGGTAGAGAAAGAATAGCTGTATAAATTCTAATTTAAATGGCCTTACCCAAGGATATGCGTTTAAAAGGTCACAGGACTTTTAATTATATACATAAAAATTCCATTACATATCATGGTAAATTAATGACATTTAAAGTTGCAAGATCAAATCCAGCAATACTCTTAACCCATAAATTCAAAAGTACCTCAAACAATTTTAGGGTTGCAATTGCCATCAGCAAAAAAGTTTCAAAAAAAGCTGTAGAAAGAAATAAATTAAGAAGAATTCTGCAAGAGTGGTTATTAACAAATATTCAGAAAATTAATAACCACAAACCTTATTGGTTACTTGTTAACCTTAAATTCGGGGATTTCTACAATGATAAAAGTAGACTTTTGGAGGAATTTCAAAACTTAATGTTCAAATCTCGTCTAATCAAATGATTAACATGAATGAAGAAACCTTTTATGAAGGAGGTCCTGCTAAAAGTGATTTAATAATAAATCTACTAGCAGGAATAACTATACTTGGCTTGCCATTTACCTTCGCCGCAATAGTTAGAGCATTGTGGTTGAGATATAAAATTACAAACAAAAGAATTACAATTGATGGTGGCTGGTTTGGCAAGAACAAAACACAAGTCTCATTTAGTAACATTGAAGAAATCAGATCTATTCCAAGGGGATTCGGTTCATATGGTGACATGGTTCTTATCCTTAACGACGGATCAAAGGTTGAAATGAAATCATTACCTTTATTCAGAGAAAAGCAAAAATTTATTGAAGAAAATATAAATAAAAAATCACAAATACCAAATCTCAACGAGGTAGAAGGATTTGCTACTAAATCCTAAATAAATTAATTACAAAAATCTTTTTTTCCTGTAAAATAAAATGTCTAGTAAAATTACACTCTCTTTAATATCGTGATAGGGTTCATTTCTGAAAAACTACTTATCCCGATTCTAGATTTTTTCTACGGTTTAGTCCCTAGTTATGGTTTAGCGATTGTTGCATTGACAGTCGTAATTAGAATTGCACTTTTTCCTCTAAGCGCTGGTTCCATTAGAAGCGCAAGGAGAATGAAGATTGCCCAACCAGTAATGCAAAAAAGACAAGCAGAAATAAAATCTAAGTTTTCAGGTGATCCAAAGAAACAGCAAGAAGAACTTGGAAAATTGATGAATGAATTTGGCAGCCCCCTCGCAGGTTGCCTTCCCTTGATTGTCCAAATGCCCGTGCTATTTGCATTGTTTGCGACCCTAAGAGGCTCTCCATTCGCTGATGTACCCTACAACATAAATCTTAAGGTCGTCCCACAGGATCAAGTAGCAGCCATTGATCCAAAACCTTATAAATCACCACGTCACTCTATATTCATTACAGAAAAATCACATTTTCCTGTGGTAGCCACTATCTCTAGTGGAACGAAATTAGGAACAGATGAATCAATAAAAGTAAATTTACAAACAACAAATGGCAACAGCTATTCGGAGGTTTTATCTAAATACGACAACGGATCTAAATTCCTCCCCACTTGGACGGTTTCTAAAGGATCCGAAAATCTTAAAGTTTCCCAAGACGGTACAGTAACAGCAATTAAACCTGGTGATGCAACAATCGAGGCGAAAATCCCTGGTCTAGCTGCTAAAAGTGGTTTCTTATTTATTAAAGCTCTTGGTCAAGTTGGTTTTTATGTAGATGGGGCAATTAATTGGGATATTGCTGCATTAGTAGGTGCCTTTGGATTAACCTTACTTCTCTCTCAAGTTTTATCAAGTCAGGGGATGCCTGCGAATCCACAGCAATCAACAGCAAATAAAATTACACCAGTTATGATTACTGGAATGTTTCTATTTTTCCCATTACCAGCTGGAGTCTTGCTCTACATGGTTGTTGCAAA
>CACGBL010000009.1:0-43973 GCA_902571355.1 uncultured Synechococcaceae cyanobacterium
AATGAAATTACAAAACGAGATGTTATTAAAGGACAAAAACTATATAAAAAGTCAAAAAAACTAAAGAGATCTAGAGAATTGATAAAAGAAAGATTAAGTATTTACAAAAAAAATATTGAAAGATTAGAAGAATTCACTACTCTTATGGAAAATTTAAATTCTTTAAAAAATGAAAAACTTTTTATGAGAATCAAACTACTAGAAGAAATTATGGAAGAAATTTGCAACGAATTTAATATCAAAATCAAGAGGCAAAGAGAAGATCAGAAAAGTACATCTGAAATACAATCTTCACCAATTCAAGTTGACACTCCTACAGGATTGAAACTTCAGGTAGGGAGAAATATGAGGCAAAATGACCTAATAAGCTTTAAGTTTTCAAAAAAGGGCGATTTATGGTTTCATGCACAGGAATCACCAGGCAGCCATGTAGTTTTGAAGTCTTCATCTCAAGCAGCATCTGAACAGGATCTTCAAATCGCTGCAGATTTAGCTGCTTTATTTAGTAAGGCAAAAAGAAACATTAAAGTACCAATTAATTTAGTAAAAATTAAAGATTTACAAAAAATTAAAAAAGGAGGACCGGGTTGCGTTTCCTTCAAAAATGGGGAAATTATTTGGGGAAATCCTACAAGAGGAGAAGATTACATTAAAAAAAATCTTAAAACAGTAATTTAGTTTATAATAAAAAAAATTTTTAAATCTAAATGTTTGATTTTCTTTTGGGCACTCATGAATTTTTAGGAAATCATAGTTTTCCCGAATTTATTGTTGGATATCTATTTGGTGCTGCATTAATAATTGGAGCTCCTACTGTTTTCTTGCTACTTGCCTTCGTAAGCGCTCTTATGAAAACAAATGGGAAAATGGGTGGATATAGAGAATATGAAACTTATGGTGAATCATCTTTGAATGATGCCCCTCCTTTCTTATTACCAGATCCCACCAATCCCAAATTAAGCAAATAATTAAATTTATCAAATAATAAATTGGACTTTGACAATAGTTATTTTAAACCTTTTTCTTACAAAATCTTTATCAAATAATAATGAGGGGTACAGGTCTAAGAGAAAATAAATTATCAGATACGATGACTTTTAGTGATCATTTAGAGGAGCTACGTCAAAGGATACTAAATTCAATTTTCTCAATAATTATATCGATATTCTTTAGTTTTCTCATCATAAAGCCATTAATATCTTTTTTAGAAATCCCAGCTAGTGATATTCATTTACTACAACTTGCTCCAGGAGAGTTTCTATTTGTCGCTATTAAAGTTGCAGGTTACAGCGGATTGATAGTTTCTATGCCTTATATTTTTTATCAAATAATATTATTCATTTCTCCTGGTTTAACAAAACAAGAAAAAAGCCTTATCTTGCCTGCAGTTTTTGGTTCAGGTCTTCTGTTTTTCTTAGGATTAATTTTTTCATGGTGGATATTAGTCCCTGCAGCAATAAATTTCTTCATTAGTTTTGGTGCTGATATTGTTGAACCAACTTGGTCTATAGAAAGATATTTTGATTTTGTTCTCTTGTTAATGTCCAGCACTGCAATAGCTTTTCAATTGCCAGTATTACAATTTATTCTTGGTTCTCTTGGAATAATCACAACAGAAAAAATGATTTCGAATTGGAAGATAGTCGTAATTTCCTCAGCAATATTATCTGCAGTGATTACACCTTCAACGGACCCATTGACTATGTCATTGCTATCTATATCGATTGTGTTTTTATTTTTTGTGGGTACTGGATTAACTTACTTATCAGAAAATCTTAAGTCAAAAACTCTTTCATCTTCTCATTAAGATTTAATTGCAAGCTGACAGCTCTACCTAATCTTGGCTTGGCATTCACTTTCTTTAGCCATTCCCTAACTTCTTCTGAATATCCACATCTATTTAAAATCTCGATTTTATCAGCTATCGATTTTTTATATTCATCTTCACTTAAGGGGAATGATTCCTGTCCAAGAAATCCCCACATCATTTGAAAATATACAAACTTTCCTCTTTTAAAGAGTCTAAAATCATATTTTTTCCCCCAGCGATGAATCAAATAATGTATAACTTCATCTACTAGTAATGGGTTCATTTAAATCAATTAATTAAGACTTCCTAAACTTTTACTTTAAATTATTAAAAGTCCTATCTATTTGCAACAGATATTGAACAATTTGCATCATAATAACAAGTAAATAACAGAACCAAGTAACGAATGACTCAATTAAGTTCCAATGATGTCCCTTCAATGGGTCGAAGGCAATTTATGAATCTTCTTACATTTGGTACTGCAACTGGTGTAGCGTTAGGAGCCCTATACCCTGTAGCGAATTATTTCATGCCTTTAAGAGCAGGCGGTGGTGGAGGTGGAACTTCTGCTAAAGATGAATTAGGGAATCCAATAACTAAGACAGGTTGGTTAGCTACCCATCAAGCAGGAGACAGAAGTCTAGTGCAGGGTCTAAAGGGAGATCCAACTTATTTAATAGTTAATGAGGGTGGAGGAATAGGAGAATTTGGTTTAAATGCAATTTGTACTCATTTAGGTTGCGTTGTCCCATGGGATAGTGGTGCTAATAAATTCATATGTCCATGTCATGGCAGTCAGTACGATACTAATGGGAAGGTAGTAAGAGGGCCTGCTCCTTTATCTTTAGCTCTAGCTCATGTCGATATTGAAGATGATGCTGTACTCGTCAAACAATGGTCAGAAACTGACTTTAGAACTAATGAAAATCCATGGTGGGCATAAAAAATGAAAGGTCTTAAAAATCAAATCATGAAAAAAACAAGTTTATTTATCTGCACTCTGCTTTTCATTTCGAGCATTGTATTTTATCCAAAGACCACCTTTGCTTATCCATTTTGGGCTCAGCAAAACTATGAATCCCCAAGAGAAGCCACAGGAAAGATAGTCTGTGCAAATTGTCATCTAGCTCAGATGCCCACAATTGCAGAGGTTCCACAATCTGTTGGAGCAGACAGTGTTTTCAAGGCTATAGTCAAAATACCCTACAAAAATGACTTAAAAGAGATCGGTGCTGATGGTTCTGAAGTCCCATTACAAGTTGGTGCAGTTGTAATGCTGCCTGATGGCTTTAAACTTGCTCCACAAGAAAGATGGACTGAAGAAATCAAAGAGGAGACAGAAGGAGTTTATTTTACTAATTACAGTGAAGAGAAAGATAATATCATCATTGTAGGACCTTTACCTGGCGATACTAATCAAGAAATCGTTTTTCCTGTACTTTCCCCCGATCCATCCACTAATAAAGAATATCACTATGGGAAATACTCTTTACATATCGGAGGCAATAGAGGTAGAGGTCAGGTATACCCAACTGGAGACAAAAGCAATAATGTAGTTTTCACTTCTTCCACCTCAGGAACTATAAATTCAATAGAAACAATTGAAGATGGTAGCTATAAAATCAATATAGAAAACGATAATGGTGAGATAAGTACTGAAGCAGTGCCTGTTGGTCCTCAACTTATAGTAAAAGCTCAAGACAAAATTAATTCAGGTGACCCTCTTACTAATGATCCCAATGTTGGCGGCTTTGGACAATTGGATGCTGAGGTTGTACTTCAAAGCCCTTATAGAGTAATTGGATTGATTGCATTCTTCATTGGTGTAGGCTTAACACAAATACTTTTAGTATTAAAGAAAAAACAAGTAGAAAAAGTGCAAGCAGCAGAGGGTATCTAACTTTCTTTAAATGCTTATAGTTCAAGCTTTTATACAATCTCCAGGAGAAACTTTTTTAAATTTAGGATTTATAACTATTAGATGGTACGGACTACTTATTTCGGTTTCAGTCTTAATAGGCCTATTTGTCTCTAAAAAACTAGCAAAGGCAAGAAATATTAACCCAGAGTACATTAGTGAAATACTTCCATCATTAATAATCTCTTCAATAATTGGAGCTAGAACTTATTATGTAATTTTTGAGTGGAGGCAATATAGCGGAGAGAACTTTTTTACTTCTTTTGAAATATTAAATAACAGCATTCAAATACCTTCTTTTCTTGCAGTTTGGGAAGGAGGCATAGCAATCCATGGAGGTCTAATTGGAGGATTAATATCTATTATCTATTTCTGTAAGTCGAAAAAAATTAATTTAAAAACTTTCATAGATATATTAATACCCTCGATTATTCTTGGACAATCAATAGGAAGGTGGGGAAATTTTTTCAATAATGAAGCCTTTGGAGTTCCTACAAATTTGCCTTGGAAATTATTTATACCTATCCAGAATAGGCCTTTAGAATTTCTTAATTATGAATTTTTTCATCCTACATTTCTCTATGAGTCATTGTGGAATATTTTAATTTTCATCCTCCTCATTATTATTTTTAATAAGCAAGGTAAAACAGATTTTTTCAGGCCTGGCTTTATTAGTTGTCTATATTTAATAAGTTATAGCTTTGGAAGATTCTGGATTGAAGGTTTAAGAACTGACCCACTATGCATTGGTGGACTTCCACCTTTTTGTGATGGAGGTATAAGAATGGCTCAATTTATAAGTATTTTTCTATTTTCTTCTGGATTAATTGGAATATTTTTTTTAAGATTGAGAACAAATAGTGGGGAAAATAGAAAGAATGGATAAAAAAATATCCTTTGTTGGTGTTGGTCCAGGGGATCCAGAATTATTAACTTTAAAAGCATTAAAAAAGATAAAAATTGCAGATGTCATTATTTGGACTGACTCTCTAATTCCTGAAAAGATTTTAGATTTTTCTAAAGAAGGTTCTGAAAAAATAAAAACGAGTTCACTCAATTTAGAGCAAATCACCTCAATTATGATAGAAAAATTTCAGGCAGGGAAGACTGTTGTAAGATTGCATGATGGAGACCCTTGCCTTTTTGGAGCAATTAGAGAACAAATCGAAATTTTAAAAAACGAAAAAATTGAAATCGAAGTCGTCCCTGGTGTAAGTGCTTTTCAAGTTGCTGCAGCATATCATGAAGCTGAGTTAACCATCCCTGACATAACGCAAACAATAATTTTAACTAGAGCAGGAGGTCGCACAGGGATGCCCGAAAAAGAATCTCTGAAAGATCTTGCAAAACACAATTCCTCTATATGTCTTTATCTAAGTGCTAGGCATGTGAAAAGGTCTCAAGAGACTCTTTTAGAGTTTTACCCTCCAGAAACTAAAGTGATTGTTGGATTCAGAGTATCTTGGGATGATGGTTGGACATCATTAATTGAATTAAAAGATATGGAAAAATTTTCTGTTGAGAAAAAACTAATTAGAACAACTATTTACATAATTAGCCCAGCAATTAGTATTTCTCAAAAAAGATCTAATCTTTATAATCCATCTTATAGACATCTTTTTAGGAATAAATAATCTTAAAGTTGATAGAAAAATATTAATTACTATAATTAGTAAAAATTTACTTGCTTTGAAAGAAATACAATCTGTTTCGGGAAACGACAATAAAGGAGAAAATTCCTCTTTAAAAAGAATTGGAAATTTCATTAAAGAGGCTAGGTTAAGTAGAAATCAATCTATCGAAGAATTGGCTTCAAATTTAAAAATCGGAGCTCATCAACTTGAAGCCATTGAAGAAGGTAATGAAGAAAAGCTACCTGAAAAAGTATTTGTCAAGGCAATGATTAGAAGGATTTCGCAGAAGCTCAAACTTGATACAGAATTTATAATGGATGAATTCAAGACAGAAAGGAAAGAAGTGAAAATTGAAGAAATAGTTGAAGAAGTTTCCAAAAAAAATTACAAATCTAGCGAACCTAAGAATCTTAATCCAGTAGGTTTCCTAATATTTATTTTAATTTCAGGCTTTCTAGGACTAATCGCCTCGTCCTTAATTTTCAATTTATTTTCAGACTCTTCTCAGAACCAAACTCCAAAACAAGAACTTATTAAAAAAACTAAATAACTTTTAAATCCAAATTCTTTAGTTCTTTTATAACATTACGGCATAATCCTAAGTTCCATTTTTCAAGGAGAAGATCATGATTTCTACTTAAAGGTAAAAGTTCAAATGCAAGAATATTTTCCTGCAATTTTATTTGAACTGAGGAGATTACCTTGTCAGGTCTTTGATCAAGAGATGCTGCTAGTCTCAGGATTAATGACATTTCAAGAACTAATGTTTTATCTTCTTTAGATATTAAATTTTGCCAAGACTCATGTCTCTTCTTGGGTAGAGTCTTTCTATGGTATCTAGCAATTGAAGCAATAATATTTGTTTCTGCTTCAGAATATCCCAACAACTCACAATTTTTTATTAAGTACCAAGAGTGTTTGTGATAAGAACCAATATTCACGTATTTCCCACAATTATAAAGATTAGAAGCTGCCCAAAGAAGTTCTTTAGCTTTAGAGTCATTATCGCTATGAAAGATATTTTTAGTCTGATCATAGATTTGAAATGCAATATCAATAACTTTCTCAGCTCTCGTATTATCTACTCCAAACTTTTTAGCCTGATGAACTATAGTTGTTTTTCTAATATTGCTTTGAATATTTAACTCGTTTTTAATTATCCCTTTACGAAGCATCCAATCTACAACCAAACCCTCTCGAAGGGCCCTCTCACTTATTATTAATTCATTAAAGTTCAACATGTCCATTGCGGTGTTTAATATCAATGCTCCTGGAATAATTATTTCTGCTCTTCTCTCACTTAATGAAGGGATTTTCTTGATTTCCGAAGCCGACATTTTAAGTAGTTTTTCCAATACATTTTGTAAATTTTCCCTATTAAATTTATAACCATGCAACTTTTGTTTAGATTCTCCTAAATCATCTGAAATCAAATTTCCTAATGATGTTGCAGTGCCACTGGTTGCAATCATGGATAAAGGCTTTTGTCCCTTAGATCTACTCTTTATTTTTCGAACAGATGGTTCTAAAGACCCTTTAATAAAAGTTGTTAAAAAACTCGATCTTTCTGAATTTATAGACTCTTTATTTAAAAAATCATTTTTTAGTCTTACCGCACCAATTCTCGAACTGGTAAGAGCTATAGCATCTTTTTTATCTGCAAGTATTAATTCTGTAGATCCTCCTCCAATATCTATGATTACAAAAGACTGATCTTCAAAAGCCATACCAGAAAGAACACCAAGGTAAATTAATCTGGCTTCCTCAGAACCACTTATCATTTCTATTTGAATATCAGTTTCATCAAGAACTCTTCTAATAAAATCTTGACCGTTTGGAGCTTCCCTTACTGCACTTGTTGCTGCTGTTACTATTTGTTTTACTCCATTACTTTTACAATATTCCTTAAATCGCTTAAGAGTAACCAATGCTCTTTGGATTGATTCTTCAGCAAGATTACCCTCATCATCTCTTTCTCCAAGACGAGTGGTTGATTTATCAGTGAATTTTATTGAAAATGATTTTAATTCTAGATTAATTTCTGCCACCAAAAGATGTGTAGAGTTAGTTCCAATATCTATAGAAGCTACTAAAGTTTGCTTTTCTTGAAAATATCTTAAATCTTGTTTCTGTATCATTTTTTTTTATAAGATGCAGATATCTTTAATCCATTAATAAATATACCCAACATTTATTATTAAATAATAGAAAACATTTAATCCTAGTAAGATTATTTAAAGTTATGAAATATACAATGGGTCATATGCAAAATAAAAATCGACAAATTAAATTAAGCACTTTTTTTGAATTACTAAGGTGGAATAAGCCGACCGGAAGAATGATCTTACTTATTCCTGCTGGATGGAGTTTATATTTAACCCCAGATGCTAATCCAACATTTTTAATGTTGCTAAGAATAATCCTGGGCGGGCTACTAGTAAGTGGATTAGGCTGCGTAGTAAATGATATTTGGGACAAAAAAATTGATCAAAGAGTTCTCAGGACAAAAAATAGACCTCTAGCTGCAAATAAAATTGGTCTTAAAACGGCTTATTCGATTCTTTTCTTTTTGATTTTATGTAGTTTCTTTTTAACTTTGTCACTTCCTCAACCTGGCAAGATCCTTTCCATTTCACTTGCTTTTTTAGCTTTACCTATTATTTTAATTTATCCTTCTTCCAAAAGATGGTTTAAATATCCTCAATTTATCTTATCAATATGCTGGGGTTTTGCTGTCTTAATTCCCTGGGCCGCAAATGAAGGCAATTTAAATAGTATTGTTTTATTGTTTTGCTGGCTAGCCACTATTTTTTGGACTTTTGGCTTTGACACAATTTATGCTTTAGCAGATAAAAAATATGATATCAAAATTGGAATAAATAGTTCCGCTGTAAACCTCCAGAACAATACAAAAATAACTATTCAAATTTGTTATTTATTAACTTCTATTTTTCTCGCATTATGCGGATTTATTAATCAAATGGATTTTATTTTTTGGCCAATTTGGCTTACAACGGCAATCTTGATGCAGCGAGATATATTAAAGGTATTTCCTGAGGAAAAACAATCATTAAAAAATATTGGAAATCACTTTAAAAATCAATCAATTTATGGAGGAGTCCTTTTATTAGGAATTATCATTGCCTCATAAATTCTAAAAATGGTTTTTAAATTAAAAAAAGGTGATCTAATAGATATTTTAGCTCCTGGCTCCTTTATTGACGAAGAAGAAAATTTTCAAAAAGGCATAGAAATCTTAAAAAACTGGGGCTTGGAAATTAATGAAAATAATTCTCTATCAAAAAAATTTGGTTATTTTGCAGGTGATGATCTAACTAGATTTGAAGAACTGGAAAAAGCACAAAGTAGTAAGCTAATCATTTTTGCAAAAGGAGGCTGGGGTTCTGCAAGACTTTTAGAAAAAGAACCTTCTTGGCAGCATGGTTTAATGCTTGGATTCTCAGATACATGTTCTTTATTACTATCTAAATATTCCCGAGGATTTATGGGTTCGATTCATGGGCCCATGGTTACTGGCCTTTTCAAAGAGCCAGAGTGGAGTCTTGAGAGATTAAGAAATTTACTTTTTGAAGGGTATGTTGAGGATATAAGAGGAATTCCTTTAAGAGGTGGGAAAGCTGAAGGAGAAATTATCGTTTCTAATTTAACTATTGCTACTTTTTTAATTGGTACTAATCACTTTCCAGATTGCAAAGGAAAAATAATAATTTTTGAAGATATTAATGAAGATATTTATAAAATTGATCGCATGTTGACTTACCTCAGAATGACTAAAAAACTTACTGAAATTGCTGGTATTGGATTCGGAAGTTTTTCTAATGATTCCTACGACATTGAATGGAAAGATTTACTAAAAAAATGCATTATTGAAAGACTCCAAGAGTTTGATTTTCCAATTCTTTTTGACCTCCCAATAGGCCACATATCGGGAAACGCTTGCATTCCTATTGGATACGAAGCTACCTTAAATGGTGATGATGGCATTCTTAGTATTTATACACCTTTTTAACTAGAGGTTCTTCACAAAAAGTTTTGCTATTTTCAAATCTATAGGGGACGTGATTTTTATATTTGAATAAGTTCCTTCAATAATCTTCACTTTCCAACTAAGCATTTCGAATAGTGAGGCATCATCTGTGACTTTCCAGTTTTTATCAATTGCCATCTTATGAGCTTTTTTTAATCTATCTACTAAAAAGCCCTGAGGAGTTTGGGCTGCCCATAAATAATTTCTATCTGGTGTTTCTTTAATAAAACCTTTATTATCAACAATCTTTATTGTATCAGTTACCTTAGTAGCCAAAATTACCGCTTCATTTTCATCTAATTGCTTGGCACAAAGATCTATCAATGCAGGATTAATTAGACATCTAGCACCATCATGTATTAAAACTTTTTTAGCATCTTTTGGTAGCGCATTTAAACCATTAAAAACTGACTGTTGTCTTGTGTCACCACCATTAATCCAATGCACTTTTTGGGCAAAATCCTTTACTGAATTTAATAATAAATTTTTATCTTTCGGTTGCCCAATTATTCCAACCCAGTTTGTTGAGTTTGCAGAAAATACAGATTTTAGTGTCCAATAAATCAAGGACTCTCCCTCTAAATCAATAAGTAATTTATTTTTTCCAGCTTTCATTCTGGTACCACTACCTGCAGCTGGTATTAAAAAGTGCACAATGGAAGGAATTAATATTTTCTAGACAATTATAAATAAAAGCAATATCTTTACACAAATAGTACTACGATTGAAAATTATAAAATTTCATAATGTCCAATACAGATTCATTATCAGGCAAAGTTGCTCTAATTACTGGAGCTAGCAGAGGAATTGGTAAAGAAATTGCTTTAGAATTAAGCCGCTTAGGAGCAGAAGTTTTTATTAATTACTCTTCTTCTGATGAAAAAGCTGAAGAAGTTGTAAATTCAATAAAAAATTCGGGAGGTAAAGCTCATAAATTAAAATTTGATGTATCAAGAGAGGATTCTGTCAGTTCAGCTTTTGAAGAAGTCATAAAAATTAATGGCTCCATTGATATTCTTGTTAATAATGCTGGTATTACTAGAGATGGACTATTGATGAGAATGAAATCGGAACAATGGGATGATGTATTAAATACAAACTTAAAAGGGGTTTTTCTTTGTACAAAATATGCTTCAAAATTTATGATGAAAAAAAGAAGTGGTAGTATCGTAAATATTTCATCTGTTGTTGGAATAATTGGTAATCCCGGTCAAGCAAATTATTCTGCAGCTAAAGCTGGAGTTATTGGATTCACCAAAACTTGTGCTAAAGAATTTGCCTCAAGAGGTATCAATGTAAATGCAATAGCTCCAGGCTTTATAGAAACAGAAATGACTGAAAAACTTAATACTGAAGAGATACTTAAAGTTATCCCTTTAGGGAAATTAGGAAGTTGTACTCAAATTGCAAACTTAGTATCATTCTTAGTTTCAAGTAATGCTGGAAGTTACATTACAGGGCAAACAATAAGTATAGACGGAGGTATGAGTATTTAATTAGGAACTTTGATAAGGCTGGCCCAATTCATCTCTTAACCTTCTAATTTTCTGTAAAAGTTTAAGTCTTCGACTTCTAGCAGTTAATGTCAAGAAAAATCTAAGAGGAAAATATATTAGTGTCATAGCAATCGCCAGGACTGCGGTAAGAGTAAAAATAAGATTATTTGTTTCTTCCATAACTTAAAGATACTCTTATTTGAATTAATTTGTATGTCTCATTAAAAGAAATTCGGCTTTCCCCACTTAATTAAATATCCCTTAAAAATGATTCTATGGGAGATTAGAATAAGACTAAAGATCGAGTAAAAATGGCTAAACAGTTAAGTTTTTCTAATGAATCAAGAGAAGCGCTTGAAAAAGGTGTGAATTTCGTAGCTAATGCAGTAAAGGTTACTATTGGGCCAAAAGCAAAAAACGTTGTAATAGAAAAGAAATTTGGTTCGCCAGATATAGTAAGAGATGGATCTACAGTTGCTAAAGAGATAGAGATTGAAAACCCTATTTCTAATTTAGGTGCGAAATTAATAGAACAAGTTGCATCCAAGACAAAAGAAAGTGCTGGTGATGGGACAACAACAGCAACCATTTTGACTCAGAAGATGGTTCAGGAAGGATTAAAAAATATTGCTTCTGGCGCCAACCCTATGGAGTTAAAAAAAGGTATGGAGGCAGGCCTAGCTTTTGTCCTAGAAAAATTAAGTTCCAAAAGTATTTCATTAAGTGGCTCTGATATCCAAAAAGTTGCAACAGTAAGTGCTGGAGGTGATGAAGAAATTGGATCTATAATTTCGAAAGCAATGGATATTGTTACTTCAGATGGGGTAATAACTGTTGAAGAATCTCAATCACTAGAAACAGAATTAGATATAACTGAAGGAATGTCTTTTGATAGAGGTTATAGTTCTCCATATTTTGTAACAGACCAAGAAAGACAAGTTTGCGAACTTGAAAACCCTAAAATATTAATAACTGATCAAAAAATATCTACTCTAGTTGATCTAGTTCCAATACTTGAAGAAATTCAGAAGTCAGGTTCACCTTTTCTAATTCTTGCTGAAGATATCGAAGGAGAGGCTTTAACCACTCTGGTTTTGAATAAGAATAGTGGGGTTTTAAATGTAGCTTCCGTAAGAGCTCCGTTATTTGGTGAGAGAAGAAAAGCTGCCCTAGAAGATATTGCAATTCTTACAGGGGCTAAGTTAATTAGCGAAGATAAATCTATGACACTTGATAAAGTATCGATTAATGATTTAGGCAAAGCAAAAAAAATTACTATCACAAAGGATAAAACTACAATTGTTGCCTTCGAAGACACTAAAGATTTAGTTAGAGCGCGAGTAGAGAAATTAAAGAGAGAAGTTAAGATAACTGAATCTGAGTATGATCAAGATAAAATCAATGAAAGGATAGCAAAACTAGCCGGAGGAGTAGCTCTAATCAAAGTAGGTGCTGCTACAGAAACAGAGATGAAGTATAAAAAGTTGAGAATCGAAGATTCCCTTAATGCTACGAAAGCTGCTATTGAAGAGGGTGTTGTTTCTGGAGGCGGACAAACTTTAATTGAAATATCAGATGACCTTTTAAATTTAAGTGAAACATCTTCAGATGATTTAAGAACGGGGATAAATATAGTTAAAGAAGCCCTTTTGGAACCTACCAAACAAATAGCAAAAAATGCTGGTTTTAATGGTGATGTAGTTGTCGCTGAAATTCAAAGGCTTAACAAAGGCTTTAATGCTAATTCAGGACAATATGAGGATTTAAAAGATGCAGGGATATTAGATCCAGCCAAAGTAATAAGATTAGCTCTTCAAGATTCAGTATCTATTGCAGCTATGCTCCTCACAACAGAAGTTGCGATGGCAGACATTCCAGAACCTGAAGCCGCAGCCCCTGGAGGACCAGGTGGGGATCCAATGGGAGGAATGGGTGGCATGGGAATGCCAGGAATGGGTGGTATGGGAATGCCAGGAATGGGTGGCATGGGAATGCCAGGAATGGGTGGCATGGGAATGCCAGGAATGGGTGGTATGGGAATGCCGGGTATGATGTAAAAGCTAACTAGCTTTTTTATCGTTATTAATCCACTTTCTTAAACTTTTAATATTAGGCAGCGGTAATTTCTGGATATCAGTAAGTTCTTTTATATTATTAAAATTTTGATCTTTGTTAAATATTCTGTTACTGCTGGAGGTTTCAAGGTGATTTGATTCCCATTTTGCTTCTTCTATATTTTCAAAAGTTTTTGATAATTCAAGTTTAATTTGTTCTTGATTTTCTTCATGCACTTCATCAATTAAAGATATCTGTTCTTGATTTTCTTCTTCACACTGATTTTCTTTTTGTAGTGAACTATGGATTAATAAATCATTTAATGAATCAATCCCAAATCGATGGACCCACTTAAGAACAATATTTTCTTTAAGCAAAAAATTATTTTCTAAAGAGGCTTGTTTAAAAACTTCTATTAAATGATTTTTTAAAAGCATAAAATTTCTAATTTAACTTTCTATTTAACAGAGGCCTTATAATAATCAAGGAAAAAACTGTTAAAGAAAATAAAATTGAGATACAACTCTTACAAGTTAATTCACCATATGGGGCATGTAAAGCCACTAATTCTAAATCCATAGTTTGTGTATAGGCAGCCCTGATAGGTTCAATAGCAAAAGTTAATGGATTTATTGAAGCCAACCATCCCAGCCAATTTGGCATAAAAGAGATTGGAGCTAAAGCAGTACTTGCAAATAGAAGAGGTAAATTTATTATGAATATAAGAGCGATTAATTCAATATGTCCCGGCAAAACAAACGCTAAACATAAACTTATTGACGTCACAAAAAGAACTAATAAAATTAGTGTTGTAAATACAATTCCTAAACCATATAAATTGGGCCATCCATAACCCAAAATGTATGAAACAATCATTATTACAATACTCTGAACAAAGCTCAAGATTGTTATGTAAAAAAAAGAAGATAAAACTATGGATAATCTACTGGTTAAAGGAGCTACAAGTAATCTATTAAGAAATCCAAACTCTCTATCAAACATTAAAGGAAGACCTGAGTTTAGGGCTCCGCTAAAAGCAGTAAAAACAATAAGTCCTGCTCCTAAAAAATTCCCATAAGAATCAACTCCTGGTAAAAAACCTTCAGGTGCTTTAGAGAATAATGCCCCAAATAAAAAAAGCCAAATTATTGGTTGTAATATTCCTGCTAAAAGAGTTGATGGTCTTCTTTTTAATTGAATAAATAATCTCTTTGTTAAGGCAAATGTTTCTTGATATAAAAAAAATAGATTATACTCTTGTAATTCCATTAATTAGAAGTAATTAGTATTCATTATAGTTAGTTAACCAAAAGTTTTTTTATCGCATGGATTGCTTTGATTCTTTTTTTAGGTCTCTTTTCCCTGCCATAGAAATTTCAGCATCCAATAATGTTTTCCCAGTTGCCTGAAGATATACATCATCCAAGCTTGGCTGACTTTGGGTAAGAGAAAAAATTTCAAACTTTGAGAAGGCCAATTCCACTTTTAGCTTCGTAAGTAAATCTTTTTGCTTATCTGCTACGAAATTTATCGAGAAACCTTGAGCTTCATTAATGATAATCTGACTAATTCCATCTATTGAAGATAAAATTTTACATATATTTTTTGCTTCTTCCTGATTACTAAATTCTCTTACTTTCAAAGTTACTCTATCTCCTCCTAATTTATTTTTGAGCTCTGAAGGAGTCCCTTTTGCTATAACTCTTCCATCATCAATTATCACTAATCTGTCTGCCAATTTATCTATTTCATCAAGATAGTGACTACTTAAAATAATAGTCATTCCATTATTTCTCAAATCTTTCAAAAGTTGCCAAATAATATTTCTACTTTCAATATCTAAACCAACTGTAGGTTCATCCAAAATTAATACTTGGGGCAAATGTAAAAGTCCAGCTGCCAGATCAATTCTTCTTTTCATTCCCCCTGAATAAGTTCCGCACTTACGATCAATCCAATCATTCATTTCTAATTGATCTATTAATTTCTTTATCCTTTCAAATTTTTTATTTTTGTTGATGTGATATAAATCTGATTGAAAATCCAAAAGCTCTCGTCCAGTTAATATTTTATCAAGTGCGATGTCTTGGGCAACATAACCAATTAATTCTCTAATTTTCCTTGAATTTTTTATCAGATTAATATTATTTATAAAAACTTCTCCACTATCAGGCTCTATTAAAGTAGCGAGTATTTTTATTAGTGTTGATTTGCCAGCACCATTTGGACCTAGTATTCCGAATAATGAACCAGCTTCAATTTCCATCGATAAATTTTTTAATGCATTGATATCTGAATAAGATTTAGAGAGCCCTATAATTTTTATATAATTCATCAAACTTATTATTTACTTAAAAAACATTTTACATCTAATTTAATTACTAAGCAGGGATAGAATAGATAAAAATATTTGCATAGATTGCTGCTCAAATTCTACGGATAGTTGGGTTCTGGAAATTAATAACAAAAGACAAATGCCGAACATGTAGAGAATAGACCACCTAAAAAGAGACTTTGCTCTTGAAAGATCATCTGGAGATTTCTTTAATTCATTTATTAATTGCAAAAGTCTTCCATTAAATGGCAATAACATAATTCCGTATAAGAGACCCCCTTCAGGTAGAGCAAAAACTCCCATAATACTCATTAAAACTGTTGCCCATCCGTAACGAGAAATCGCTTTAGCAGTAAAAACAGATCCTTTAACAGAAGGGAGCATAGGAATACCAACAGATGCGTAATCATCCTTCAACAAAATTGCAAGTGCCCAAAAATGAGCTGGGGTCCATAACATTACTAAACCAAACAACCACCAACCACTAAGACCTACATGCCCTGTGGCGGCAGACGCTCCAACTAAGGGTGGTATAGCACCAGCAACTCCTCCGAAAACAATGTTTTTTGTTGTACGAGGTTTCAAAATAACTGTATATAAAATTACGTAGCTAAATAAACCAAGAAGAGTTAAACCAGCAGCCAAATAATTTACACCACTAACTAAAAGCATCGAAGCTGCCAAAGTACATGATACGGCGGCTAAAAATACAGTCTCAGATGACAGTTTTCCTGCTGGCAAGGCTCTTTTGCTAGTTCTTGTCATCCTTTTGTCTAATTCCATTTCCCACAAGCAATTAAGAGCTCCTGCTGCCGCTGCTGCCAAAGCGCCTCCTCCCAGAGTGCAGATAAGTTTCGGGGAAGACAAAGGCCATTCATCTGTTAAAGCCATTCCTCCCAAAGTTGTGGCGAGTAAAAGTGGGATTAATCTAGGTTTTGCTACTTCAAGCCAAGGCGGCAAAGTTAATCTTTTTCTTGAAGGTACAACTTCATCCCTAATTGAAGATTTATAGTTCAAGTTTTCTATGTTACTACTGTTCATGAGTTGATACCGACGGTTTGGGTATTAAGGGAGTGGTTTAAACCTTTTTTGGTAAAAGGATTTCTAAAAATTAATGTTGTTAATATCGCAATAAATAAAGAGGAGTTAAGTTGATGACCGATAATAAAAATAGGTTCATTCAAATTTGTTTTAAGACTTAAAACACCTAAAATAATTTGGGAAAATAATAGAAAAATAAGTGTTGTGAGATATTTCCAATTTTCATTAAGCAAACTTCTCTTATAAATTGCAATAGCAATAATCAATAAAATTGAAAAAGCAATTGGAAAAGCAAATAATTGATGTGTATTTAGAATTAGACATTGTTTATTAAAAGATAAGCAAATATGTGCTGACCAGGTTGATGAAAGCCTTACGCCAATAAAAGATTGAATCAGGGTAAGTAAAAGAGGAACAAAAAATAATAATCTCAACCAAATTAACGGCTCTTCAATGTTGTCATTTTCTAAATTTTGATTTATTGAAATTGTTGTAATGAGAAGTAGAAAAGCCATTAAAAGATGGCCAGTAACAGTATATGAATCAAGCAGGTTTATTACTGTTAAAGCTCCAAAGGATCCTTGGACAATAATGAGAAAAAGTAATAATGAATAAGTTTTAGGCAACCAATTTGGAATTTCATTTTTCCAAATAATTGAAAGCGCAAATTTTAAAAGAATTAATATTCCAACCAGAAAAGCATCTAGACGATGAAACCACTCTAGAAATACTCTTAGGTTCATATGTTTAAAAGGCAAAAAAGATCCATAACATAATGGCCAATCTGGACAGGCAAGTCCTGCCTCCATGACTCTCGTGGCACCTCCAATTACGATCAGTGCTATGAGTGCAAATACACTATGACTTCCCAACCTTTTAAAAATTGTAAGATATTTTGATTTATATAATTGGTTATTAATCAAGTGGCTAAAACCTATTATTTTGCATATTAAATTAGATTCAAAAACCAAACATTAATTAAAAATTAATATGTTTAATTTAAAAAATAATTTACTAATTTAATCTTTTTTCCCTGACAATTAACTCTAAAAAGTTATTAATAATACGCCTTTCATTTCATAAATCTTAAGAAGTTGTGAATTTAAATGTTTTTCTTTTAACAAAGGATGCAAGATTTAAAAAATTGAATATCTTGAGGATATAAATTCAAATTTTAGAAATCAATTGTTAAATAAAAAAATTTATTTAATACTGACTATTTCACTTGTTTTTGCTATATCTTTTTGGATTGGTTTTAATGTAAATTTGCTCCCAGCTGAAGCAAGTATTAATGCACCAATTTACGATGAACTTTTTAAAATTCTTTTCATCATTGGATTAATTATTTTTATAGGAATGACAATAGCTGTTATTTATAGCTTATTTAAGTTTAGGAAAAGAAATGATCAGATAGGCGATGGTATCGCTTTAGAGGGAAATTTAAGCCTAGAAATTGTATGGACAATTATTCCTTCAATAATTGTTTTGTTAATAGGTTTATATAGCTACAACATCTACGATCGAATGGGAGGGATGAAAGAACTAAATCATAACCACGAAATGATGAGTTCTAACACTGAAAAAATATGGGCTGGAATAAGTCAAACTTCTGATAATGAAATGGCAATAAGTAATTTATCAATTGAAGTTTCAGCTATGCAATTTGCATTTCTATTCAATTATCCCAAGGGCAATTTCATATCAGGAGAACTACACGTTCCTGTTGATCAAAAAGTATCAATGAAAATGGAATCCAAAGATGTCATTCATGCTTTTTGGGTGCCAGAGTTCAGAATTAAACAGGATATTATTCCTGGGCAACCTACTATTCTAAATTTCACTCCTACAAAAGTAGGAAAATATCCGATAATATGCGCAGAATTATGTGGCCCATATCATGGAGGGATGAGAGCATCCATAATTGTTGAAGAAGAATCTGATTACAACGAATGGTTTAACAACAATAAAAAACCAGAGGTAAATTTATGACAATAACAATTGATCCACAAAAAACTAATAATGAAAGCCTTCAACCCAAAGGCTGGCTTAGATACTTTAGTTTTAGCCTTGATCATAAAGTAATTGGGATACAATATTTAGTCTGCGGTTTTCTTTTTTATTTAATAGGAGGAACCTTAGCGAGCGCTATAAGAATTGAACTAGCTAGTCCAATTTCTGACTTTATGCCAAGAGATGTTTATAACCAAGTTTTAACTTTACACGGAACAATAATGATATTCCTTTGGATAGTGCCTGTAGTTAACGGTGCTTTCGGAAATTATTTAATTCCATTTTATGTAGGTGCAAGAGATATGGCATTCCCAAGATTAAATGCCGTAGCTTTTTGGTTAATTCCTCCTTCAGGTTTGATGCTGGTAGCAAGCTATTTTGTTGAGGGTGCTGCTCAGGCTGGATGGACGGCTTATCCTCCTTTGAGCATAACTACTCCTCAATCGGGACAAATTATTTGGATTCTGAGCGTTCTATTACTTGGAGGCAGTTCTATATTTGGTGGAATAAACTTTATCGCGACCATTATCAAACTAAGAAGGCCAGGATTAAAACTTATGCAATTGCCAATGTATTGTTGGGCAATGCTTGGAACAAGTCTATTAGTTGTTTTGTCAACTCCTGTTTTAGCAGGCACTTTAATTCTACTTAGCTTCGATATCATCGCTAATACAGGTTTTTTCAATCCTGTTTTAGGTGGCAATGTCGTAGTTTATCAGCATTTATTTTGGTTTTATTCTCATCCAGCTGTATACATTATGGTCCTTCCTGCCTTTGGTTTAGTTAGTGAAATACTTCCTGTACATGCTAGAAAACCACTTTTTGGATATACAACAATGGTTTTTTCAATAATGGGGATAGTAGTTTTAGGTTTAGTTGTTTGGGCGCATCACATGTTTACGAGTGGAACGCCCCCTTGGATGAGATTATTCTTTACTATCGCTACAGCATTTATTGCTGTTCCAACAGGTATAAAATTTTTCAATTGGGTTGCAACATTATGGGGAGGTAAAATTTCCATCAATAGTGCAATGTTATTCTCTTGCGGATTTATTATAAATTTTGTTTTTGGAGGTATTACAGGAGTTGCTTTGGCACAGGTACCTTTCGATATTCACGTACATGATACCTATTTCGTTGTAGCCCATTTTCATTACATAGTTTATGGAGGGACTGTTTTTATTATTTTCTCTTCAATTTATCATTGGTTCCCCAAAGTAACTGGGAAAATGCTCAATGAAAAATTAGGAATTTTACACTTTATCATTACTTTTATTGGATTTAACTTGTGCTTTGCTCCTCAACATTGGCTTGGTTTAAATGGAATGCCAAGAAGAGTTGCAGAATATGATCCTCAATTCCAGTTCGTTAATCAAATTAGTAGCCTTGGGGCTCTTTTGATGGCTATAAGTACAATTCCTTTTTTAATTAACGTATTCCTAAGTGTGAGAAATGGAAAAAATGCTGGAGATAACCCTTGGAATGCTCTTACACCTGAATGGTTAACATCTTCACCACCTCCAGTTGAAAATTGGGAAGGAGAAGCTCCATTAGTTGAAGAACCATATGGTTATGGTAAAGAAATTTCTGAACAAAAATAAAAACACATGACAACACTAGATAGCTCAAAAGAAATTCAAAAAAATAATTCTGAAGTTAATGAAACACATGAAGACTTCAGAATGTTTGGTCTTATTACTTTCCTAATTGCGGACGGAATGACTTTTGCTGGATTCTTTGCTGCTTATTTAACTTATAAAGCAGTAAATCCATTACCAGATGGTGCTATTTATGAATTAGAACTTCCAATACCTACCCTCAATACAATTTTGTTACTTGTTAGTAGTGCAACTTTCCATAAAGCAGGCAAAGCACTTTTAAAAGATAAAAACTCAGATTCCCAAAAATGGTTATTTTTTACTGCTTTTCTTGGAATTATATTTTTAATATGTCAATTATTTGAATATTTTCACTTACCTTTTGGATTAACCGATAATTTATTTGCAAGTACTTTTTATGCTCTTACTGGTTTTCATGGATTACATGTCACTTTAGGCACTTTAATGATTTTAATTATTGCTTGGCAATCGAGAATCAATGGTGGAAGATTAACTAGTCAAAATATGTTCCCATTGGAAGCTGTTGAATTGTACTGGCATTTTGTAGATGGAATATGGGTTGTTTTATTTATTATTTTATACCTTTTATAAAAAAATTAGTTTCAAAAATTAAATATATTTTTTATTAATTTATATTGCCACAGTTCTCCTTTTTAGTAAGAATATATAATTATGAATTTGTTAGATAATGCTAGAAGGAAAAGAACTTCTTGAAAAAGCAAAGTTATTAAGTAAAAAATCTGAAGATGAGATAGCAAAAGGTTGTGGGTACGTAGGTTCAAGTGGAAGAATCTTAAGAAAAAGTTTTTATAGGGCACTTATCGAAGCTAAGGGGTACAAAATAGGAAATGGTCGTCTGGGGAAAAATGGTAATAGAGCTTCAAGAGGCAGACAGACAGAATTCAAAACCAAAGTTCATGGCAATGGAAACCTATTAATTGGTCATGCTTACACCAAAAAATTAGGTCTAGAACCTGGTCAGGAATTTAGAATCGATCTTAAAAAAGAGTCAAAAACAATTTATCTAATTCCATTAAATTAAAAAATATATTTTACCAACCGTTTTCTTTAAGCCATTCCGAAGAAATATTATTTGAAGATAAATCTTGATTATTATTTTTATTAAATAAAAGTAATTTTTCTACATATTTAATTAGTGCATCTGCCTCAAGGTTTACGCTTTCACCGACATTTAATTTATTCAGATTTGTGTTATGCCAAGTATGAGGAATTATCGCAATAGTAAATATTTCTCCTTCCTGCTCATATTTTGCAATTGTAAGACTTATACCATTGACACAAATACTGCCTTTATTAACTACATATTTCGAAAAATTGTTATTTTTCCACTTTATAGATAAAAGCCATGATTTCTCTAATTTTTCAATATTCTCAACTGTTCCAAGGCCATCAACATGTCCACTAACTATATGTCCTCCTAGACGGTCAGACACTCTAAGAGCGGGCTCCAAATTAACAATTTGATTCAGGTTCGACTTTACTCCTAAAGTTGTTTTTTTTAATGTCTCCTCACTAACATCAACAGTAAATTTATTTTGAAAAATCTCTTTTACTGTCAAACAAATTCCATCAACAGCTATGCTGTCACCGATTGCCATGTCAAATAAATTATCTAGAATTTCAATTTCTAAAAAATTTTTTTCTTGTCTTAGTTTTCCAACTGATTGAATTATTCCTGTAAACATAGATTTAAGAAAAATATTTTTGCAAAATTTTGTATTTACTTTAATTTACTTTAAATGATTTTCAACTATAAATAAATTAAAGAATAAATAAAAAGAAATTGATCATATTTAGATGATTATAAATTCACAAAAAAGATCATTTGGTAAAGGAGCGAAAGTGAGCTTATTCACTTTAGGAACAATGCGAGCAACTGAAAGTCTCGAAAAAATGTATAGCATAATAAAAAATGCATATTACGTAGGAATTAACCACATAGAAACAGCACCCTCTTATGGTGATGCTGAATCACTTATTGGAAATTCAATAAAAAAATTAGCAATAGAAGAGAATATAAAAGAAAAGAATTGGGTGATTACTTCCAAAGTTTTACCAAAAGGTGATTTTGATTTTTTAAAAAATAATTTTAAAAAGTCTCTTAAAAATTTAAATCGTGAGAAAATTAATAATCTTGCAATTCACGGACTCAACTTAAAACAACATTTAGATTGGGTTCTTGCTGGAGAAGGTAAGAAATTCATATCTTGGATACTTGAGAAGGAACTAGTAGATCAAGTTGGTTTTAGTTCTCACGGAAGTTATTCACTAATTAAAGATGCAATTAACTGTGAAGTTTTTACTTTTTGTAGTCTTCATTTACATTATTTAGATCAATCTAAGATTGCTTTAGCAGAGGAAGCTATAAAAAAAGGTATGGGAGTTCTAGCAATATCACCTGCTGATAAAGGCGGTAGATTATATTCTCCAAGTGATATTTTGATAGAGGCCTCTAAGCCTTTTCATCCATTAGAATTAGCTTATCGATTTCTGCTGGCAAAAGGCATTACAACTTTATCCTTGGGGGCGATAAACAAAAAAGATTTTGAATTTGCGCATAAACTTAGAAACTCATTCGAGAAGCTTACAAAACTTGAAAAAAGCGCCCTCAATAAAATTGAGGAAGTTTCTAATGAAAGATTAAACTCAACCAAATGTGAACAATGTAGATCTTGTCTTCCATGTCCAAATGAAGTGCCTATTCCAGAAATACTTCGTTTAAGAAATATATCTATTGGTTATGGCCAATTAGAATTTTCAAAAGAAAGATACAATTTAATAGGAAAAGCTGGCCACTGGTGGGAACAAAAAAATTCCTCATTTTGTCAAGAATGTAATGAATGTGTTCCTAGATGTCCTAGTAAATTAGATATACCAAATTTATTAAAGGAAACTCATAACTTATTAATTGAAAATCCTACAAAAAGATTATGGGGATAAGGACTCTTTCCAGATATTTTCGAGATTAATTTTTTGTTCATTTGTTAAGACAGGGAAAGACCAACTATTTTGCCAACATTTCTCAGAAGGTCCTGAGGTGGGGAACATTTCAGATTTATATTTACTTTGCAAATAATCACTATTGAATGGAAGATACCAACCCTGGCTTACTAATTTATCTACTATTGATTTATTTTCTAAAGATTTAATCCATTGAATTAATATTGCATTATTTAGATTTGATCGACTAAGTAGAAAATACCACATCAAAGGTACGCCTTGGCTTGGAAAAACTAAGGAAAGCCTTGGATCTATTTTTAAATATTTTGAACAAAGACTATAAGGAGCTATTGCTACACAAGCATCAGAATTAATCAACCAATTGAGCATATTTTTATCATCAAATAACATTGCTTGGCTTTTGAGTTTTTTTAAAGAATTAGATGAATTAATTTTTTGAGCAATTGACAATATTATTCTGGGACTTTGTGGAAAAATAATTTTTCCAGTTAATTTTTTAGAAAGAAGAAAATCCCAAGATTTTCTTGCTGAATTTATTAATTCTTTATTATTTTTAATGATAATTGTATAGGGTACTAAGCCAATAGGAAATAATTTACTCCTCTGATTTTGATTAAAACTTCCCAAAAAATCTATCGATCTCTTATCCAAATTTTCGAAAAGTTCATATTCATTTATTTTTTTAAATTCTGAAAAATCTATACTAGAAATCCATCCATCATTTATTAAAGTAAAGTCAGAATTGATAATTGTGTTTCTATTTTTTTGTAGCCGAATATTTTCAAAATTAATTTTTTCCTGCTTCCAATCTTTTGGAATCGTATCTTTAAAAGATTCTGGATAAAAAGAATTTTGTAATGCAATTTTTACTTTATTAGGTAAATTACTACAAGAGTTTAAGAAAAATAAAAGCGAAAGCTTACCATAATTTAAAAATTCTCTTCTGGTTGCAAATTTTGAAAACATTCAGCAATCCTTCTCTAAAGAAATTTGACCTAGGCCCTTCATTAATTCCAGATTTTGTTGACACAATGAAACTATTTCTTCATTTTTAAATCCATCTAAGAAAGCAAGCAATGATATTCCACCAGCACCTACACCTTCTTTTACATGACCTAATTCATAATCCCTCAATTCTTTGTATTTTGATGCTTCGAAATTTAAAGGACTTGCTAAACCCAATAATTTGACATCATATTTTTCATTAATTAGATTTACTAAATCATTTAAAGAATTATCTTTCACAAGCCACCCAGTTGTCGCAATAAAAACATCTTCAATAAATTCATCTTTATTTTTTTCATCCCACAATTCTAATACAAGCAAAATTACTGCTAACATCTGACTTCCGCCAGACAATATTACAGGTTGTTTTGCTAACCTTGCACCAATTAATAGACCCATTGAAAAAGCTTGGAAAGGATCACCTACCGCCGCGACAACATCAAAAGAGTCGAAATCAGCCTTGAAATTTGCATTGAAAAGTCCTCTTTTAACTACTTGTCTTCTAAGTTCTCTTGGAGCTTTAAATAAACTGCTCCCAACTAAATTAGACACCTGCAACCCAAAAGCTTCCATTACTGCCTGAGCAGTTGTGGTGCCCCCCGGTACAGATTCAGCAATTAAAACTGATTGTTTTAAGGATTTTCCTATCGCAAGACCATTTTCATAGAGATTTAAAACTCTATCTTTAGTCATCGATTTACCAGTAGTAAGACAATTTGATGGGCCCATATCTCTATCTTCTACAACCAAATGATTAAAATAAGGGGTTGATCCTATTCCCAGAGGAACAATAACTGGATAAATATTTATGAGCTTTGAACAAACATGACTGATTAGGGCAGGAGTTACTCCTGCATTGAGAAGAGGCAATTTATATTTATGATCTTTTGAAGCACCCTCAAGTAAAAATTCGGCATCTGCGAGCGCAGTTATTCTCCTTGATTTTGCACTAATACCTGCAGCGGAAATACCTGGAATTTGAGAAGTATTAGTGCCTGCAATTACAAGAAATATTTTTAAATTTTTAATATTCTTTTTTAGTATTTCTATCTTATTAAATTGTCTTTTTTTGTTGGATTCATCTCCAAAAAAATTTATACCTAATTCTGTACTATACATTCTTACTTTTCTCAATTATTTAAATCAACTAAGCCATTTAATAATCTTGGAGGATCTGGGATATTTAATTTAAATCTTGGAAATAGAGAATATGCAACTACATGTATCGTTAAGACATAAACTATTTCTTGAAAAATTATTAAAAAAATTGCACCTAATTGGATACTTAAAATTGAGGGAGAAAAAGGTAAATTTAATAATCCAATGAATTTTTCTAGTAGACCATAACTTGCTCTAGTAATTAACACCCAAAGATTATCACCAACCAACGTAGATAATGCTATTACTCGTACGAAAAAGCCAAGGGTTCCAATAAAAACTCCTACAGTTACACTAAATCTCCAACTCTTTTCTCTAAACCAACACCAGCCCAACCAAAAAGCCAAGATCCCATAAGGAAATAAAAATAAAGTTCCTCTAACAGGACCCATAATTATGAATAAAAGTAGAAATTGTATTAGGAGACCTTCCAATGCAGTTTTAGTTCCTCTTCTCAAGTGCAAAAGTATCATTGGGAGGGGTAAAATCAATCTTAATAAAGCGCCTCCTATTGGCAAATAATATAATGCAACCCATAATAAAGACGAAAGAGATGCTAAATAAGAGGTCTCGACAATATTTAATGCTTCAGTTTTTGTTGTTATTTTCATTTTTTTTTGAATATTTTTAATTAATTTTTATTCATACTTTTATTTTTTGAATCTAAGATACGTTCAATCTTTTCTATTTCAAAATTTACATCAGAATTACTTAATATGGAACTTAACTCTTCAGTAGGGTCTTGTGGATCTACATCTTTTAAGATAAAAATTATTTTGTAAGATTGAAGCTCAATTTTTCTTTTTTTTGAAAAATTCTTAATTTTTTTATTTTTTTTATCATCAAATTTTTTGTTTTCTTTTTCTAAATTTATATCGTTTTTATTTAATAAGTTATTTTGTAAATCTTCATTTTTGCTTGTTTTTTCTAAATCATTAAAACTACTTTCAAGAAAATTTCCAATCCTCCCTCCAGAGCATGATTGCAAGAAAATTAAAAAAATTAATAAAAAAAATTCTTTTTTTTTTAAAATCATATTTTTTCTAACTTTTCTTTTTCCTTATAGTTTTTTTATTACTAATCTTTGTTTTTTTTAAAATTGCGCCTTTTTGATCTTTTAGTTTTTCTTCTAAAAGAGATACTGCATCATCTATGGTGAATTTTTCTATGTCAGTATCTTTGGCAATCGAAATATTAGTTTTCCCACATTTTAAATAGACGCCATATCTTCCATTTAATATTTGAATTTTTTCTTTAAATTCTTTCGGTTTTCCAAAGTCTTTAAGTACCTCTTGCCCACCTCTACCCATTTTTGGCATCGCAAGAATTTCTAATGCTCGTTCTATATCAACTGTAAAAACATCATCCTCTTTCTTTAAGGATCTGTTTTCAGATTCATTTTCATTTTTAATCCATTTGATATACGGACCAAATCTTCCTCTATCAGCCTCAACAACTCCTCCTTCAGGATGAACTCCTAACAATCTAGGCAAACTTAAAAGTACAAGAGCCTCATCTAAAGTTAGATCATCAGTTTTCAACTCTTTGGGTAATGAAGCTCTTCTTGGTTTAGCTTTATCTTGATCATTATTTCCCAATTGAACGTAAGGTCCATAAGGGCCAAATCTTAAAAAGACTTTTTCCCCAGTTTTTGGATCAGTGCCAAGATCCGATGGGCCACTTAAGATTTGATCAACTTGTTTTAAGTCTAAATCTCCAGGAGTAATATCCATTGGAAGATTACCTTTAGCCAGAATTTCATTACCAGATTCATCAATTTTTGTACCCTCTAGCCAAGGTCCGTTAGAGCCTATTCTGACTACGCAAGGAAGGTCTTCGAAATCAACTTGTCTATAAGCTTTACCATCAATATCACCCTCTGTTTTCTGAACCTTTACCTCCAAACCATTTTTACCTTTATAAAAAGTTTCGAGGTATGGTAGCCACTCAAGATTACCTGAAGATATTTCATCCAATGAAGATTCCATTTTTGCAGTAAAAGTAGTATCAACCAGATCAGGAAAATGTTCTTCTAATAGAGCAGTAACAGCAAAAGCTGTAAACGTTGGAGACAAAGTATTAGAAGATATGTTCGCATAACCTCTATCAACTATGGTCCCAATAATGCTGGCATAGGTAGAAGGTCTTCCAATCCCTTCTTTTTCAAGAACTTTAACTAATGCAGCCTCTGTATATCTTGCAGGAGGTTTAGTTTCATGAAAAGTAGATTCCTTATTAGTAACTTCAAGACATGTGCCAGTTGTTAAGTTTGGGAGAATAATTTCTTGTTGTTCAAGAGATGAGCTTGGGTCATCACTTCCCTCGACATAAGCTCTGAAGAATCCTGCGAAATCAATACTTTTCCCGCTCGATTTAAATAGTCCATCCCCTACGCTAATTTCAGCATTAATCATTGTTAACCTAGCTTCCGCCATTTGACTAGCTACAGTTCTTTTCCAAATTAAATCGTAAAGTGACAGGTCTCTACCAATTAGATTAGTTTCCTTTGGTGTTTTAAATACCTCACCTGCCGGCCTAATAGCTTCGTGTGCTTCTTGAGCATTTCTTGCAGTTGAATTAAATTGTCTTGGTGAGTTAGATAAATATTCTTTTCCATACATAGAACTGACACATTCTCTAGCAGCTCGTGTGGCTTGTTCGGAGAGATGAACTGAATCAGTTCTCATATATGTTATGAAACCTCTCTCATATAGACCTTGTGCACATCTCATAGTTTCTCTTGCAGACAAACGAAGCTTTCTATTTGCTTCTTGTTGTAATGTGCTAGTTGTAAATGGAGGAACTGGCTTGCGAGTGGATGGCTTTTTTTCAATTTTTGAGACTAACCAATCCTCTGAGGTAAAAGTCTTCAATAAATCATTTACTTGTTCTTCTCCAATTATTAAAGATTTGTTTCCTTCTTTTAATTTACCGGTTTGTTCGTCGAAATCGGAACCGTTAGAAATTCTTTGACCGTTTAAACTGAATAATTTAGTTTCGAAAGTAATATTATCTTTTACTAGGGAAGCTTTAATCCCCCAGTAACTAGCTTTTTTAAAGGATCTTCTTTCTCTCTCTCGCCTAACAAGAAGTCTTACAGAAACTGATTGGACACGACCAGCAGATAGTCGGGGGGCTACCTTCTTCCAAAGTAAAGGAGATAATTCATATCCAAAAAGCCTGTCCAAGATTCTTCTTGTTTCTTGAGCCTGAACAAGTTCCATATCAATTTCTCTTGTTTGGTCTAAAGCTTTATTAATCGCCTTTTTTGTGATTTCATGAAAAACCATTCTCTTAGTTGGTATTTTAGGCTTAAGTATTTGCAAGAGATGCCAGCTAATACTCTCTCCCTCTCTATCTTCATCAGTTGCCAGTAATAGCTGGTTCGCACCTTTCAATGCATCTTTTAAATCTTTAACAACCTTTTTCTTATCTTTTGGAACTATATAAAGTGGTTCAAAATCTTCTGTTGTATTAACTCCTATCCTTGACCATTTTTCCTTTTTAACCGCAGCAGGTATTTCAGCAGCTCCTTTTGGAAGATCTCTTACATGTCCCATTGAAGCGAGAACTTCATAATTAGGAGGCAAAAACTTTCTTATAGTTTTTGCTTTGGTGGGACTTTCAACAATAACAAGTGTGTGATCCAAGGTTTATTTCAAAAATTGGTGTTTTTGTTCTGTTAGGGCATATTATGATTATTTGAAGCTTTTTCAAGTATTTTCTTCTGAAAATTTCAAAAATCATACCCACAAATTATAATCAAGTTAAGATTAACTCTTAGACCCTTACAATCAAACATCTAATTTAATCCAATTTAATAAAGTGCCCAACGAAATCTTTACAATTAATTTAAATGCTCAAGCCATTATTCCAGAGGCTTTTATTTTATTAGGTATTGTTGGAACACTTCTTGTAGATTTAGCTGGAGAAAAAACTGCATCAAAATGGGCACCAATAATTTGCTATTTATCAATTGGCAGCTCTCTCGTTAGTTTGGCATTGCAATGGAGTAATCCTGTAGAAAGCGCATTCCTTGGGTCCTTTAATTCAGATAATTTGGCAATCGCATTTAGAGCAATAATTTCTTTATCAACCTTAATATCTTTACTTATAAGTTGGCGGTATACAGAACAAAGTGGTAGCCCAATTGGCGAGTTTGCTGCGATAGTTCTTTCGGCCACCCTTGGAGCAATGCTTTTGTGTGGATCTACTGACCTTATTAGTGTATTTATATCTCTGGAAACTTTATCTGTAGCAAGTTACTTACTTTCTGGTTACCTCAAGAGAGATCCAAGAAGTTCAGAAGCGGCCTTAAAGTACCTCCTTGTTGGATCAGCTGCTGCTGCGGTCTATTTGTATGGATCCTCTTTTCTTTATGGATTAAGTGGTTCAACAAACTTAACGACCATAGGTTTAGAAATTATCAATAAGCCATCCTTTATTACTTCACTAGCCCTTGTATTTGTCTTATCAACAGTTGCCTTTAAAATTGCTGCTGTTCCCTTTCATCAATGGACTCCTGATGTATATGAGGGTTCACCTACACCTGTAGTAGCTTTTTTATCTGTTGGTTCAAAAACAGCGGGCTTTGCATTTGCAATAAGAATATTAAGCACAACTTTCTCTTCTTTTGACGAAGAATGGAAACTTTTATTTACCATTTTGGCAATATTGAGCATGGCTCTAGGAAATGTTGTAGCTCTAGCTCAAACCTCCATGAAAAGGATGCTAGCTTACAGCTCTATTGGACAAGCTGGATTTGTAATGATTGGAATAGTATCTGGCACACAAGATGGTTTATCAGCTGCTGTTTTATATTTGGCTGCATATTTATTTATGAATTTGGGTGCATTTTCTTGTGTAATACTTTTCTCACTAAGAACTGGTTCCGACAGAATTCTTGATTACTCAGGACTTTACCAAAAAGATCCTCTCATTACATTAGGCTTAAGCCTTTGTCTTCTATCTCTTGGAGGGTTACCTCCAATGTTGGGATTTTTTGGAAAGATATACTTGTTCTTTGCAGGTTGGGCAAATCATCAATATCTACTAGTAATTGTTGGATTAGTAACTTCAGTTATATCTATTTATTACTACATTTCAGTGATAAAAATGATGGTAGTTAAAGAACCACAGGAAGCTTCTGAAATAGTCAAATCATATCCAGAAATTAATTGGGGAATTGTAGGATTACCTCCCTTGAGAATTGCACTTTATACTTGCGTGGCGGTAACTGCTCTTGGAGGAATCCTATCTAATCCTCTTTTTAAATTAGCCAATACAGCAGTTTCAGAAACTCCTTTCTTACAAGATATTATTGCTACAGCAAACAATATTTCCTAGAAGAATTCTTCAATAAATGTCTAAGAAAGTTGCAAGTTTAGAAAATATATCTAAAACATATGGGAAAGAGGATTTAACTGTCAAAGCCTTAGACAGCATAAATTTAGAAATTTATAAAGGTGATTATTTAGCTGTAATGGGGGCAAGTGGCTCAGGTAAAAGTACAGCTATGAATATTATTGGATGTTTAGATAGACCATCTGAAGGTATTTATAAATTAAATGGTATTCCTGTTGAGAATTTATCTGATGATGAGCTCGCGGAAATACGTAACCAAAAATTAGGCTTCGTTTTTCAACAATTTCATCTTCTTTCAGACGCAACTGCACTTGAAAACGTAACTTTGCCCATGATTTATGCTGGTATTGAGCCTGAGCAAAGATTAGAGCGAGGTAAGAATGCCTTAAAAAAAGTTGGTCTTTCAGAAAGGATGAATAATCGCCCAAACCAATTATCAGGGGGTCAACAACAACGAGTTGCTATTGCGAGGGCTATTATCAATAACCCTGCAATTTTGTTAGCCGACGAACCAACTGGAGCACTAGATTCAAAAACCACTGAAGATGTATTAGATCTTTTTGACAAACTGCATGAATCTGGAATAACTATAGTTTTAGTTACGCATGAAGATGAAGTTGCAAATCGGGCAAAAAAAATAGCTAAATTTAAGGATGGAAGAATAGTTGAATTAAAAGTTAATTAAATTCAAAACCTTCTAATTACCTTCACTTGAGTTTGATTTTCAATTCTTAAATTCCCATTCGAATCAATATCTTTAATTTTCCATGTATGATGACAATAACCACTAGGTAAAAAACTTTTAGTAAGAAACTTATTTGCAGATTTAATTACATATTCTTTCTTCTTATTACATTCAATTGAATCATTAAAAGCTTTAAGAACTTTGGCTGTCCAATAATGTTGATTAATATTCTTAGTTTGAAGTACTTTTGATAATGAAATACCTTCTGATGGAGTGTAATTTAAAACATTCATGCCAAGTCCTACTCTTACGTAAATAATTTCTTTTCCTCTTGTAATAACCCTTGGCAAAAATCCAATCAACTTTTTTGAACCAAAAAAAATATCATTTGGCCATTTCAAACAAACATTTATATTCTCTTGTCTAAGCATTTCACATAACTTAATACCTAAAGACAAATTAAATATTTGACATTCAAATTCTTTTGAAAATATTGGGTAAGCTGCACTTAACCAAATCCCGCCTTTTGGTGAAATCCAAGTTTTTGAGTTTTGGCCAACTCCTGAGAACTGTTCTCTTGCGATTATGGCTACAGGCTGATTTTTCTTTATGTCAGAATATTCAAAAAAGTTTGTTAGCTCATTTTCGGTACTTTTACATTTTATTTTGTAATGAAGTGTCCAGGTTGGATATTGACCCTGAATTTTTTTTAAATAAAAAACTGTCTTAGCTGCAGGTCCAATAACTTTCACAAATTTTTTATTAAAACAACGAGCATCTTTTTAAAGATTAGATTAACTTTAGTCTTAATTAAGTAAATTTTACAAATTGAACAAAAAGTATTTGCCAATAGTGAATAGAAGGAATCCACATCTATTAAAAAATTGTCTTGATAATTTCAAAAAATCATGCGGAGACTTAGATAAATTCTCTAAAATCAACGAAAACTGGAAGAACTTAATCGGATTAGAACTATTTCAAGAATGTAAACCATTAAATATTGAAAAAAAAATACTTACTATTGCAGTAAATCATCCACAGTGGCGCCAAGCTTTAATCTATAACAAGCATAAATTAAAAGAGAGAATAGAGAAAATTGGAATAACTTTGAATGAAATAAAAATAATACAAAATTATGAAATTAAAAATAAAAATATCAAAGCTACTAATGCAAAGATAGTTTGGGCAAAGCATCCAAGCAGAATCAGTCAAAATAATATGTGCATTTGTACTCTATGTAATTCCCCTACTCCTGAGGGCGAAATCAAAAGATGGGGAAAGTGTTCTTTTTGTTGGAGAAAAATAAAAAACTAAATTCTTTATTTAACTAAAATTAGTATTCCCATTTGCCCCCCCCAAAATAGTCCTATATTCAGCTTTTTTAAATCCAACTTCCTTAGCAATATTTATAAGCTCATTTTTCTTTGGAAAATTTCTAATACTTTTTTCAATATATGCGTACTCTGGACCTAAATTAAAAAGCCGCGAAATGGTTACTACAATTAATCTCAAATAAATTTTCTGAAAAATATTGGATAAAGAATTTCTTGTTGAGTGATTAAAATCCAAAAATCCTGCCCTTCCCTTATCCTTCAAAAGATCAAAAACTTTTTTTATTCCTTCTTCAACATTATTTAAGTTTCTAAGTCCATATGACATGCAAATCCCATCAAAATTTTTTGAATAATCATTAATTTTTAATACATCTTTAATTTCCCACTTAATAAATTTATTTTTTTTAAGCTCTGATTTTTTTTTTGCAATATTTAAAATACCTACTGCACTGTCAATCCCAGTAATTGAACCCCTTGGACTAACTCTTTCAGAAATTAAAAATGCTAAATCACCAGTTCCGCAGCATAAATCAGCCCAATCTTCGCCATTTAAAGGTTCTAATAAATTAACTAATTTCCTTTTCCATAATCTGTGCAGCCCAAAACTTAATAGATTATTTAAAAAGTCATATTTATAAGAAATTTTATTAAATATATTTTTGACTTCGATAGTTTTTGTGAATTTCATTTTTAAATTTTTAAACTTATTTTTTTTGGTATTAAATTAAATTTTTATTCATATGGTCTAATTGGAAGATTTTTTTCAAGAAGGAAAGTTTTTATTTCTTGTAGAGTAAGTTTCTTATCATGAAGTAATGATGCTAAAAGTGCGGCAGATGCCTTGCCTTCATTGAAAACATCATAGATATCTTCTAAACAACCTGCCCCTCCGGAAGCAATTACTGGGATATCAACAATATTTGCAACAGATTCTGTCAAATTTAAATCATATCCATTCTGTGTTCCATCACCATCCATTGAAGTAAGCAATATTTCCCCTGCGCCTAACTCCTCAACTTTCTTTGCCCAACTTAATACATCTATACCAGTATTTTTTCTCCCTCCTTTCACATATACCTCCCATTCATCAGTCTTATCAACTTTTCTTCGAGCATCAATTGCTATAACGATGCATTGATTACCAAATTCTCTAGAACTTTCAGAAATTAAATAGGGATTTCTTACGGCTGAGGAATTCAAACTCACTTTATCTGCTCCTGCTCTTAAAAGATCATTAATAGAAGAAACAGAATCTATACCTCCACCTACTGTAAAAGGAATTTTTACTGATTTTGCTGTCCTAGAAACAAGGTCAACTAATGTATTCCTATTTTCTACGCTTGCTCTAATATCTAAAAATACCAATTCATCTGCGCCTTCATCAGAGTACCTACAAGCCAATTCAACAGGATCTCCTGAGTCTCTCAAGTTAACAAAATTTACACCTTTAACGACTCTGCCATTGGCGACATCTAAACAAGGAATTAAACGAAGAGCTACCATTTTAGTAAAAATTGTCCAAATGCTGTTAATCTTGCATAATAGCTTCCATTTTACCTCTTATGGCTGAAACAAAATTATTACCCAAAATCGGTAGTAAAATTAAAATTAACATTAACAAAGTAAAAGACAGACTACCAGCTAAATTAATTGATCAAATATCCTCTAATCCGAAAGCCGTAATAACAGGCTATAAAATGACAGACGGCAGGAGTATTGGGATCACCGCAAAATTTCAGAATGGTGAGCAAAATTGGTTTTTCCCAGAAGAAATTGAGAAAGGTTAAAGAGTAAAGTGAATGATCCAAAACAACTATTAGGAATTAAGGGTGCCTCTGAAACATCAAGCATATGGAAACTCCGAATACAGTTAATGAAACCTATAACGTGGATCCCTTTGATATGGGGGGTTATTTGTGGAGCAGCTGCGAGTGGGAATTTTGAATGGACATTTAGTAATGTTCTAGCTTCATTGGCATGTATGTTGATGAGTGGACCACTTTTGGCTGGTTATACCCAAACCATAAATGATTTTTTTGATAAAGAAATTGATGCAATAAATGAACCAAATAGACCAATTCCTTCTGGCAAAATTTCAATTAAAGATGTAAAAATACAAATCTGGGTATTACTTATAGCTGGTTTAATAGTTGCTTTTCTATTAGATTTATATGCTAAGCACAGCTTCCCCTCCGTCTTACTTTTGGCATTAGGAGGTTCCTTTGTTAGTTATATATATTCTGCTCCACCACTCAAATTAAAACAGAATGGTTGGCTTGGAAATTATGCATTAGGAGCATCTTATATAGCTTTACCTTGGTGGGCAGGACAAGCCTTGTTTGGGAAATTAACTATCGTGACGGCGATACTAACACTTGCTTATAGCCTTTCTGGACTTGGAATTGCTGTTATTAATGATTTCAAAAGTGTTGAAGGAGACTCAAAGCTAGGCTTAAATTCTCTACCAGTAGTATTTGGAATTAAAAATGCAAGTAGAATAAGTGCAGGACTAATTGACATTTTTCAATTAGCAATGGTTGTAGTATTAGTCATTATTGGTCAACATTTAGCCTCTGTAATTTTGGTTTTATTGGTAATTCCACAAATTACATTTCAGGATATGTGGTTACTAAGAGATCCTTTAAAGTTTGATGTCAAATATCAAGCAAGTGCCCAACCGTTCCTTATAACTGGAATGTTAGTTACAGCTTTAGCGATAGGACATAGTTTTTTAGTTGCTTAGAGTGCAAAAGATTAAATTCAAATCTTTTGTTTTAATAATTCCAATATTAATTTTTTCTGGAATATCTTTTTATTTTTTTAATCTAATATTTAGCACCTTAAAATTTGACTTTTCTAAAAATAAAAAGTCTCGGGAAACCAAATATTCTTACGTAATATCATCTTCTGATAATAAGATACTAAGCAAATTAAGCCGCAAATTTGAAATAGATAATAGTTATCATAAAATTCCATTTTTTCTTAAACATTCTTTTATATCTTCTGAGGATAAAAGATTTTATAAACATAACGGAATAGATTTAAAAGGTATTTCTCGTGCCCTTATTAAAAATATTAGAAGTGGTTATGTTAAAGAGGGAGGAAGTACGATTACACAACAAGTTGCTAGATTACTTTTTCTAAATAATGATTTAAGTTTTCAAAGAAAAATCAAAGAAATATTTATATCACTCATACTTGAATTTAAATTTAACAAAAATCAAATTTTAAAATTATATTTAAATAATATTTATCTAGGATCAGGAGCATACGGGGTAGACGAGGCTGCCCAAGTTTATTTTGGAAAATTTATAGAAGAATTGACATTATCAGAGATCGGATTAATTGCAGGATTAGCTCCTGCTCCATCAATTTATTCACCTTATCAAAATTTAGAACTAGCTATTAAAAATAGAAATAAAGTTCTTGAATCAATGTATGTTGATGGATATATTTCTCTTGCAAATAAGAATAAGGCTATTAAAGAAAAAATAAAGTTAAATTATCAAACAGCTGATAATTTTTTAGATGATAAATTATTAATAAACTTTATTCTTCAGGAAACAGATAAAAAAATTGGAAGTAAAAATGATTATAAGTTTTTAAGAATTAAATCTTCTATCAACAAAGATTGGCAAGAAAAAGGTCAAAAAATATCAAGATACGCAGGGCCTAAAGAACTTGAATTTGGTCTGGTATCTATCGAATCAAACACAGGTCTAATCAGGACAATGATAACCAGCAAAAATCCATCAATTAATGAATACAATAGGGTGATTTCATCTGTAAGACCTTTAGGTTCTACTTTTAAAATTATCCCTTATGCTGCTGCATTAATAGAAGGAATAAAATTAAGCGATAAATTTGAAGACTTACCAACATGCTGGGAAAGTTATTGCCCAAAAAATTTTTCAGAAGACTATAGAGGTTCAATATCTTTAATTGAATCATTTAAAAGTTCATCAAATATCGTTCCAATATCAATAACAAAAATAATCGGCTTAAAAAATATTATTAATTTAGCGAATTCATTTGGACTAGGTTACGAGCAAGAGTTTGAGGAATTCCCATCATTAGCTATTGGCGCCTACGGAGATAATCTTTTAAACATCACAAATGCATATTCTGCAATAAACAATAATGGGAAGATTCAAAGCCCTGAAATCATAGAAAAAATAGAATCAATTAAAAAACAACCTATTTGGGAAAATAAATCTATTTCCAAGAAAATATTAGATTTAAAAATAAACAAGAAAATAAATAAACTTCTTGAAAAATCTGTAAAAGAAGGAACTTCAAAAGCAGCCTTTATAAAAGGAAAGAAAATTTATGGAAAAACAGGAACATCTGATGGAAATAAAGATCTCTGGTTTATTGGTTCCATTGATAACCTTACAACAGGGATCTGGATAGGTTACGACGATAACAAGGAATCTGAATTATCTAGTGGGAATGCAGCTTATTTATGGAAGAAGTTTATATCTAAAATTTATAAAATTCCAGTTAAATAATAAATTATATTTTTAAGACTTATAAGAAATTATTGCAGAATAAAATCCATCACCAGGATAATCCAAGCTAGGTAAAATTTGCTTTTGGCTAACCAATTTTAAAGTTTTGTTTTTTTCAATAAATCGTTCAATTAATAAATTATTTTCATCAGGACAAATAGTACAAGTTGAATAAACTAAAGTACCATCTTTTTTCAAAAGAGGGAAAATACCCTCCAAAAGTTTTTCCTGTAATAAAGTTAAAGATTTTATTTTTTCTTTACTCAAAGACCATCTAGAATCTGGATTCCTGGAAAGAGTTCCAATCCCTGAACATGGAGCATCTAATAAAATCTTATCAAAATAAGATATAAACTTAGGATTTAATTCAATCAAACGCGTAGCATCAGCCTTAAGGGTATTAACAGATTTCAAATTTAACCTTTGTAAATTTGATTGCAGTATTTTCAATCTTTTTGCTGATCTATCTACGGAAATTATTTCAGCACTATCATTTGTTAATTCTGCAAGGTGAGTAGACTTACTTCCTGGAGCTGCACAAGCATCTAAAATCTTTTCACCTTCTTTTGGATTTAAGAGCGGTGCTATCCACTGAGAAGATCTATCTTGAATTGTCCAAAGTCCATCACTATATCCTGGTAAATTTTTTATAGATCTTGGATTAGATTTTAAAGTAATTCCATTATGTAAATCTTTAATAATTTCAGCATCAATTTTATTTTCATGAAGTACTTTCAAAAAGTTATCTAAATTGGTTTTTAAATGGTTAATTCTCAAATCAATTGATGGTTTTTTATTAAATGCCTTAATGATATTTTCACCCTCACTATTGCCGACCCATTTATAAAGATCATTCACAAGCCATAATGGAAATGATTCAAGATATGAAATTCTTTCTTTTCTATCAGAAGATAATTCCGGAAAGATTTTTTGTTCTAATTTTCTTGATGCATTTCTCAATATCGCATTTACAGTTCCCGCTAAACCATTTAAATCTGTTTTTTTAGCTACTTCTACAGTGGTAGAAATAGCAGCAGGAAATGGGATTTTATCCATTTTCAATAGTTGATACAATCCTATGTGTAGAAGCCATCTTAACTTTGGAGGCTGTTTTTTATGATTAATTTTTGATGTATGATCCGTCCAAAGATCAAGAAATTTTCTATACCTTATGCATCCAAAAGATAATTCCGTAATAAAAGCTATATCAAGAGGATTAAATTGATAATTTTTTAAAACCTTTTCAAGAGCATGATCAGAAAAATCACCAGAACTAACTTTTAATAAAATTTCCCAAGCTGCCTTTCTTTGTAAATATCCAATGCTCAAAATATAATTAATTTTTTAAAGATAACTTTAATATACAAAAAATTCAAAAATTTAAACTACTTTTTCAATTGCAGAATTAAACCAAATAAAACCTAAGATAGAAATAAGTGAAAGATTAAATCCTAAAAAAAGAAAGATATTTAAAGAATGGATTCTTTCCCGAAAAAATATTTTTTTCTCTTTTTGATACTTCATTATTAAAATAAAAACTTATTCAGGATTTCAAACGGCAACCAATATTGATGGATCCTGCATCAAGCATTCTGCCTAATTTAATTGCTATGGACTCCTCCAACCTAGTGAAATTTGATTGATGGGTAGTTATCCAATCTAATTCAGAAAAAGTGATAATTCCCGTCGAATTACTTTTTAAAAAAAGTGTTCCAATTTCCATTGGATAAATCTAGTTTTATCTAAGCTAACATCCGTACTTAATATTTCTTCATAACATAATATTCTTTTAATTTTTCAAAGACAACTGTAGGTTATTACTCTTAATTTATTGAATATCTCTTAAAAATTTATCGGCCGTTTTTAAGTGATTATTTAATTTTTCTTCTGACATTTTATCGAGATTTCTCGTTAACATTGCCAGACGATATTGCTTTCTAAAAAAAGCTTTCATTATCTTTAATAAATTTCCAAAATAAGCCATCCCATATTTCACACCATGGACCACTTTTAAAATTAGACATTTTTTTTACATAATTAGAGCTTGATATATATGGCTTTGTTGAAAAGATACCACCATCACTAAACTGACTCATTCCGTAAACATTTGGGACCATAACCCAATCATAGGAATCAATAAACATTTCCATAAACCATTTATAAACTTGGTTGGGGTGAATTCTACATAGAAGCATAAAGTTGCCAACAATCATTAGCCGCTCAATATGATGACAATAACCAAATTTAATAATATTTTTTATCACAACGTCTACCGGTTCAATTCCTGTATTTCCTTGATAAAAAGATTTTGGAATTGGCTTATTTTCAAAATTCCAAAAATTACTATTGCGCATCTTTGTTCCGTACTTTTTATAGACAAGGCAAATAAATTCTCTCCATCCAATAATTTGACGAATGAAACCCTCTAAAGAGTTAATAGGAACATTATTATTTTGTGCAAAAAGTAATGCTTTATTTACTACAACATCTGGGGTTAATAAGCCGCTATTTAAAAGAGGAGAAAGTAAACTGTGCCATAAAAAAGAATTTTCTTTAGAAATAGCATCCTCATAATCTCCAAATAAGAAAAATCTATGTTTAAAAAAATCATTTAACCATTCATCTGCCTCTTCAAAATTAGTTGGATATAAAAAGTTATTACTTTCTCCAATAAACTCAATATCAAAATTGGCTAATGACCTTTCTGCATTAACTACAAATTTATTTTTTTGTAATTTAGGTGTATCGGGTATATTTATTTTTTTTGGTAATTTTTTTCTGTTCATTTCATCGAAACTCCATTTACCACCTTCAGGTGTATCATCAGGATTAACTAATATCTTTTGGCTCTTTCTTTGATTCTCATAAAATCTTCCCATAAGAGGTTTTTTTGCATTTGATGCAAATAAATCTTTTAAATCTTCACTGCTCATAAACATAGGAGAAGGTAAAATATTTAAAGCTAAATTATTACTTTCAACAAAATTATTAATCCTCTTCATTATTAAAAAATCATGAGGGTCAATGAGATTTATTTTCTGATATTTATTTTTAATAAATTCCGATAAGTAATCTACTGTGGAAACATTATTCTTGTTTTCGATATATAAAACTTTAAAGCCAGATATTTCTAAATAATTTTTATAAGCAAGCATAGATGCTCTATGAAAAACTAACTTATTTTTGTGGTTAATTAATTTATGAAATTTATCATTTCCAAAAAATAATGAGTCTTCCAAAATCAAAACTTCACAATTTATTTTTAAGATTGGACTTTCTCTAAAAAGTTGATTCGGGAAAATAATTGATACTTGTTTCATCTTTGCGACTTCCTGTTACTGCATCTTTTTGAACAGTAGATAACATCATCCCAACAGTTTTTCCATTTTTTACGCCACTCAAACGGCCTATTGCAAACAGGACAAGTTTTAGTAGAAAGATTTTTCAAAATTTATAATTTTCTTTTATGAGTAGATTTAAATCTAGTTGAATCTTTAAGAGCCATATGTTTTGTATTTCTTCCAGAAACTCTCTTTCTCCAGACTTTGAAAGATTTGGGTTTTAGATTTTGACGCATAATTTTTATCGCATCTTCCTCTTTTAAACCAAATTGATACTCGATAGCTTCAAAGGGTGTTCTATCTTCCCAACACATTTCTATTATTCTGTCTATATCGATAATTTCCATATTTATTGTTCACATTGTGAGGTACAAATTTTTTCAATATCGGATCTACCTGTAATTTGAAGTCTATATTTTGCCCAATATCTGTAAACCAATCTCAATAATGGAGATAAGAGCTTAATCTTCAAGGGATAATAAACCCAACCCAAACCAACTAATTCATAAGAATATGCAAGTACATCTAGTCCCCTAATAATTTCACCATTTTCAATAATCCCATGGAGGTTTGACATAGCTTCTGAATATGAGATGTCATTAAAAAGATTTCGATCATAATCCTTACTATTAATATCTATAAAAGCAATTTGATTTAGGGTATCTCTTTTTTTAAGAAAATTTGTTTCTCTCAAACAAAGTGGACAACCACCATCGAATAAAAAAGTTAATTTATTTTTCATATTTTTATTCAAATATAGAAATTAAATAACTTTTTTGTGGAATAAAAAAATTTTTTTTGAGTACAAGCTTTATAAAGCCTTAATAATTGCCAGTTCTAATTTAGTGAAACTATATTATCTTATAAGTTAATAAGCCATTGATTAAGGGATACATCAATGGTTTAAAACTATTTATTGTCAGTCATCTAGAAGATGAACTCCTTCTCCTACGTCAGGAGTAAATTTACAATATTTTTCAAAAATAAGTCCAACACCTCTCATTTTTTCTCCTAATTCATCGTTAAATTTATTCCATTCTTCCGATTCACGATCAGGTAAATCCCACCCTTGTTTTTCTACCATACTTGTTATTACTGTATAGTCCCATTCTATGTATGCCATTGAGTTAACTTAAACTACCAAAATATTATAAACCAAGAGATTTAATAGGTAATCAATATTTTTTGAATATAATTTAAAGGTGTGAAAAAATTATAAATGTCAATTTTGCCAAGAAGATTTGAACGAATCAAAAGTGTTTTAGATTGCAGAATGAAAAACCTGACTGTTTTAGTTGAGGATGTAAATAAACCACATAATTTATCTGCGATATTAAGGACATGTGATGCAGCAGGAGTTTTCGAAGCAAATTTTATTAGCAAAACAAATGCAGTTAAGACTTTTAATAGTACCGCTCAAGGAAGTCAAAAATGGGTAAAGCTGAATAATCATGAAAACACTATCACGGCAATATCTGATTTAAAGAATAAGGGTTTTAAATTATATGGAACGACTCTTAATAGTGAATCTGTAGATTATAGAAATTTTGATTATTCTCAAAATACATGTTTTGTTTTAGGAGCAGAAAAATGGGGACTAAGTAATGAACTTATATCAATGGTTGATCAATCAATTTTTATACCTATGAGAGGTATGGTTCAATCTCTGAATGTTTCAGTTGCTGCTTCTATATTATTATTTGAAGCTGTTCGCCAAAGAAAAAATAAAGGTATCTTGCCCGATAATGGAGAAGGGTTAAATATGGATGAATATCAAAAAACACTTTTTGAATGGTGTTACCCAGAATTAGCTGCGCTTTATAAAAAATCAGCTAGAGAATATCCAAAGTTGAATGATCAAGGAGAACTTGATCCTATTACAGATAACTAAATTTATTCAGAATTTTGACTATCAAAAATTTCTTCAAGGTCCTCTCCTATAAAAGAAAGACCTAAAACTAAAAAAAACATTGCCAAACCTGGGAACAAAGCCGTCCACCAGATACCTGTCGGCAAAGCGGCAAGAGCCAGATTTAAATCACTTCCCCACTCTGGGACATCTGCAGGAACGCCAAGGCCTAAAAATCCTAAACTTCCTAATACCAAAACAGCATCTGCAGCATTTAGGGTAAGCAGAATAGGTAATGGTGTTATTACATTTGGGAGAATATATTTAAAAATAATTTTTTTAACATCAGCTCCTGCAACTTGAGCTGCCTCCACATAAGTTTCGGATTTAACCAATATTGTCTGATTTCTGATTAATCTAAAATATTGAGGAGAGTAAACAATACACAATGCCAAAGCCGCGTTAAGGATACCTTTACCCAATACAAAAGCCACAACAACTGAAAGCAAAATTACAGGTATTGAAAAAATAGTATCCATTATTAATGATAAGCATTTATCAAAAAAACCACCAAAATACCCACTTAATAATCCCAATGGCAAACCCAAACTTAATGAAAAAAGAATAGCTAAGAATACAACTTCTATAGCTAATGATGATCCTTGCAAAGTTCTTAAGCAAACATCTCTTCCTAATCTATCTGTGCCACAAAAATGATTAAGAGAAGGAGGGGCAAAGATATCATTGCTTAACATTGAAAATGAATAGCCAAAAAAATTATTGGCCTCTAAAAATTTCATTATTAAAACAACAAGAAGATAAAAAAGTATAATTAAAAACCCTGCTTTTCTGATATTTGCGCCGACACGATTAAATGAGTTAATATCCAAAATCTTTTTTTAAAGATATAAATGAAATATACCCAATTCTTTTAAAAATAAATAGCTGTAAATTTTAAATTAAAAGAAATTACTGGTTTAATTTCAAGACTGCCATAAAAGCTTCTTGAGGGACTTCAACTTTACCCATTGCCTTCATCCTCTTTTTACCTTTGGCTTGTTTCTTTAAAAGTTTCTTTTTTCTTGAAATATCCCCTCCATAACATTTAGATAAAACATCTTTTCGCAAAGCACTTATGCTTTCACTTGCAATAATCCTGCTACCGATTGATGCTTGAATAGGTATTTTAAATTGTTGTTTTGGGATAAGTTCTTTTAATTTCTCAACTAAACTTCTGCCAATTCCATAAGCCTTATCTTTATGAACAATAGAAGTTAATGGATCTGCTCTTTCTGAATTTATTAGAACATCTAATCTAACAAGGTCATTTTTTCTGTAGCCAATCAAATGATATTCCATTGATGCATAACCTTGGGTTCTACTTTTCATTTGATCAAAAAAATCTGTAACAACTTCTGCTAATGGAATTTCATAAATCAAGGTAACTCGATCTGTTGTTATGTATTTCATATCTATAAATACTCCCCTTCTTTCCTGACATAAACCCATTAATGTTCCATTAAATTCATTGGGAGCATAAATTTCCATTTTCACATAAGGCTCTTCTATTGATTCTCTAAGTTGTGGATCAGGAATTGTAGAAGGATTATCAATAAAGATATGTTCCTGCTGATTTAAATTAACTTTATAAATAACTGATGGTGCCGTTACGATTAGATCCAAGTCATATTCTCTTTCTAATCTTTCTTGAACAATCTCCATATGAAGAAGTCCTAGGAATCCGCACCTAAATCCGAAGCCCATTGCGCTACTGGTTT
>CACGBL010000010.1:0-41829 GCA_902571355.1 uncultured Synechococcaceae cyanobacterium
ACCTAGCTGACATCACTTTTCAAAATCTTTTTAATAAATGAAAGAAATATCTCTTATCAAACATGCCAAAGGAGCTTTAGGGTTAAGGGTTTTTGGATTAGGTCCTAATCTTAAACCAACAAATGGATTAATTAAGCTACAAAAATTACTAGATACCAACGCTTTCTGGGCAAAAAATAGAACAATTAATGATCTAAAAAAATGTCTTGCTAACAGTGATGTCGTAATAAGTCTTTGGGTTGGTAAGGAAATAGTTGGTTTTGGTAGAGCTTTAACTGATGGGATTTACCGCGGAGTGCTTTGGGATATTGTTATTGATCAAAATCACCAAGGCAAAGGTTTTGGCACATTAATTATAAAAAATCTTTTATCTTCCAAAAAAATTAAAAATACAAAAAAATTATATTTAATGACAACAAATAAAAAATTATTTTATTCTCAATTTGATTTTAAAGAAGTTACTTCTCAAAATTTAATGATTCGTGAAATATAAAGAACTCTGTTTCTAAAGAAAACAAAATTAAGATACAAATTTACTATAAAGCCATCTTATAAAAGGTCCTAAAATAGGAACTGGTCCAAAAGTTGGGCCGCAAAAATCAAAGTAATCTCTGTGCTCTTTTATTAATCCATTTTCACCAAATAATAAACGAGTAGTTCCAGGATAAATAAATTCTTTACCCATAATTTTTAAACCCATTGTCCATTCAACAAATGCACAATCACCAGTTATGGAAATTGCATGAGTTTCTAAAAAAACATCATCACATCTTTTAACAAGCTTTTCTTGAGCTTTAACATAAGCATCTAAGCCCTCTGTTTCCTGGGTTGGGTCTGTAAAAGTAACATTCTCATTATAAAATTCAGCCCATTTTTGTTTTGTTGGTGCATCTGTACCATAAGGTTTAGTAAATAATTCCTTTAAATCCTCAATAGAAATTACTCTTGTCATTATGCAATTATCTTTGAAAGTATTCTAAAAGATACAAACTTTAAAAGCGGATGAAGAGATTCGAACTCTCGACATTCTCCTTGGCAAGGAGATGCTCTACCACTGAGCTACATCCGCATAACTTTTTTATTTTATCTCAAAGAAGGGATCAATGATAAAAATAATTAAATTTTTTTCAATTAATTTAAATTTTTAATTAAGGATCCCATCTCAATTGCTTGTAATGCATAATTCCAGCCAAGATTATTCTTAATCCCTGCTCTTTCTAAAGCCTGCTGCATAGTATCAGTAGTTAAAACTCCAAAAATAATTGGAACATTATTTTCATTTGAAACTTGCGAAATACCCTTGCTCGCCTCAGATATAACTACATCATAGTGGGAAGTTTCACCGCGGATCACAGCCCCAAGAGCAATTACAACGTCATAACTCTTTTTTTTCATGAGAGTTTTAGCTGCGATTGGTAATTCAAATGAACCAGGAACCCAAACTATATCTACTTGATTGCTTAATTCAGAGGTATCTAGACCATGTCTTTTTAAACAATCAAGACAACCAGAAAGAATTTTATTTGTAATTAAATCGTTAAATCTTGCTATTACAATCCCAACTTTTAAAGTAGAGGCAGTAGTAAAAGAACCCTCAAAAATAGCCATTAAATTTTACTTAGGTATATTAATAGACTCTCACGAAAAGGTATTAAGTTCAAACTAATGAAGAAACTATCCCTGTAACAAAAACCAAAACAACCCAAACAGCAGCAATAGAATAAATTTTTCTCCTACTTTCTCGCTGTCCTTCCTCAGTAGAAGGTTGAGTCACATATAAAACGGGTACTCCAACTACCGCAATTAAAGAAGCAAATAATAGAGCATTTACGAAGAAAAAGTTAACAGCCTGCATAATTCAGTCTTAGGTTTCGAATATTATAAATACTATAATCTCATGAAAATGATAATTTTTAGAGAAAATTTACATACTTTAGCCACTTTAAATGCAAAAAAAAAAATTCTACCTAATATCTATTTAGGATTTAAAAAAGTATGCAAGAAGATACGATAATTCAAAAGAATTTATTTGAGATTGGTAACGATAATAATGAACAAAAAGAAATAACAACTATTCCAGAAAATTTATCTTTTGAAGATTTAAAAAAAGAATCGCAAAAAAGACCCAGACAAAGAAAAAATTCAACTAATTTAATAAATAAATTCAAGACTGATTTAATTTCAAATAACAAAAATGTTTGCATCAATGAAGAATCTTATAGCTATAAAACAGTTTCAAAACTGAAATTAACTCCTGTAATGAAGCATTATGTAACTCTAAAAGAAGAAAATAAAGATAGGTTATTACTTTATAGATTAGGAGATTTTTTTGAATGTTTTTTTGAGGACGCTGTATTAATATCTAACCTTTTAGAAATAACGCTTACCAGTAAAGATGCTGGCAAAGAGATTGGTAAGATCCCTATGGCAGGGGTTCCCCATCATGCAATGGAGAGATACTGTGCTGATTTGATTAAAAAAAATTATTCTGTGGTTATATGCGATCAATTAGAAAAAAGTTCTGGAAATTATGGGACTCCAATTAAAAGAGGAATAACAAGAATAATTACTCCTGGAACTGTAATTGAAGAGGGGATGTTGATAGCAAAGAAAAATAATTGGATTAGTGCTATTTACTTATCAGAAGAAAACTCAGATGAATCTTATGAATGGGGAATATCAAAAGCTGATGTAAGCACAGGAGAATTAATAACTTTAGAAGGCCAATCTCTGTCAAAACTATTTGATGAAATTATTAAATTAGATTCTTCAGAAATCATTGTAGGAAGCAATGCAGTAAGAGATTTATTAATTAAAAGAAATAGTCAAATTACATATACTGTTTCTCAAGAGACTAATTTTGGAATTAATGAAGCAAATTATCTAATAAAAAATTATTTCCAAATTGCAAACCTAGAGGGTATAGGACTTAAAAATTTAAACAATGCAACTAGATCACTTGGAGGTTTATTAAATTATTTAGAAAAAATTAATCCTTCAAATTTAGATAAAGATTCTTCTTTAAAAATCTCATTAGACTTTCCACAAATCCAATATGGTCACAACAAATTAATTATTGATTATCAAACTCAAAAAAACTTAGAAATCAAAAATACGCAACGAGAAAACAATTATGTAGGTTCGCTACTATGGAGTATTGATAGAACTTATACTTGCATGGGCGCAAGGTGTTTAAGAAGGTGGATAGATTCGCCACTATTAAACGTTAATGAAATTTATAAAAGACAAAATATAATTACAAACTTTATTGAATCTAAAAAATTACGAACAGATACCCAAAATTTACTTAGAGCAATGGGGGATTTAGAAAGACTTGCAGGTAGAGCTTGTGCAGGTCATGCAAGTCCCAGAGACTTGATTGCAATAGCTGAAGGTTTAAAAAAATTGCCTAGACTAAAATCCATAATTGAATTATTTAAATATGATCTCCCAGATTGGACTGATCAATTAAAAAATATTGATGAAGGACTCTTAGAATTAGCTGATACTATAAGTTTTAAATTAGTAGAAAATCCTCCTCTAAATATTAGTGAAGGAGGCATGATCCACGATGGTGTTGACAATATATTAGATGGTTTACGAAATTTAATGGATGATTACTCTGAGTGGCTAAATAAAGAGGAATCAAAGGAAAGAAAAATTAGCAAAATTTCAAACCTAAAAATTCAATTTCATAAAAATTTTGGTTATTACATTTCTATTAATAAGTCAAAAGTTAATTTAGCTCCACAACATTGGATCAAAAGGCAAACACTTACTAATGAAGAAAGGTATATCACTTCTGAAATTAAAAATAAAGAAAATAAGATTTTCCAAATAAAAAGTAGAGCTTCATCAAAAGAATATGAAATTTTCTGCGAATTAAGAAATATAGTTGCTGAAAAAACAAAACAAATAAGATCAATCGCAAAATCCATAGCATCTCTTGATGCACTACTTGGTTTATCAATTACTTCAGTAGAAAACAATTTTATAAAACCTTCATTAATACCAATAAATGATTCAATGACAAAAAATAGTACAAAAATTATCGCAGGAAGAAATCCAATTGTAGAGCAATTATTAAGTGATAAAAAGTTTGTAGCAAACGATATCTCTTTTGAGGAGAATCAAAAATTAATTATATTAACCGGTCCCAATGCAAGCGGAAAAAGTTGCTTTATAAGACAACTTGGTTTAATACAAATTCTCACGCAAATTGGTAGCTTTGTTCCTGCTAATAATGCTGAAATCAAGATTGCAGATAGGATTTTCACAAGAATTGGGGCAGTTGATGATCAATCATCTGGACAATCAACATTTATGGTAGAAATGTCTGAAACTGCATCAATTCTAAATCAGGCAACTTCTAGCTCACTAGTTTTACTTGATGAGATAGGCAGAGGGACATCTACTTTTGATGGACTTTCAATAGCTTGGTCAGTAAGTGAATATCTTGCAAAAAAAATTCAATGTAATACTATTTTTGCTACGCACTATCATGAGCTTAATTATTTAAAAAATTCAAATAAGAATATACAAAATTTTCAAGTTTTAGTAGAACAAAATAACGATCAGCTAATTTTTAGCCACAGGATTGTTAAAGGGGGCTCAAACAAAAGCTATGGCATAGAGGCAGCTAAATTAGCAGGAGTCCCAAAAGAAGTTATAGAAAAAGCAAAATCAGTTTTAAATTCTTTAGAAGAAAATAACAAATTAAATTATGATATTAAGTAGATTTTTGACATTTTTATAAAATAAATACTCTTTAAATAGTTTCCCTCAATAAGGCGTTAACAGCAGCAGCTGCCATGGCAGCACCTCCTCTAGTTGAATTCAAAACAATTCTAGGAAGATCGGTGGAAATCAGTTTATTTTTGCTATTCTCTACTCCAATAAATCCAACAGGCATTCCGATAATTAAACTAGGTAAATCTTTTGCATTTTCTAAAATATCAATTAAATAAGTTAACGCTGTAGGCGAACTACCAATAACTACAATAGGAGATTTGCTTCCAGAATTTATAGCGGATAACTCCTTCCAACCTTCACTTAAGCCATAAGCAGTTTTAGTTAAGTTTGTATGATTATTTTTTCCAAACCACATTCTAGCGGTGAATACTTTATTCCTAGTTGTATTTTCTGACATGGTTTTTATTGCTGCTGCTGCCATATCGGTATCAGTTAAAATCGGAGCACCATTTTTAAGTGCCTGAAGCCCTTTTTCGCAAGCACCTTCACTAAAATTTACAAGATTTTGAACCGTAAAATCTCCTGAAGTATGGACTAATCTCTCTAATACTTTTTTTTCCAAATAATTTAGATCATTGGCTACTAAACGAGATCTTATGAATCTGATGCTTTCCAAAAAAATTGGATGATCTATTACCATTAAATTTAATTTGTGTTAGAAGTAATCATAGTTAATATATGGTTTTTATTGAGCTATTATGCCAATACAAATATTATGGGGTAATGATCTAAATGCTCAAAATACATTTATTCAAAAATTAATTGATAAGGAAGTATCCAAAGAATGGAAAGAAATAAACGTAACTAATTTAAATGGAGATGATGATGAGCAAGTCAATAAAGCTTTTGATGAAGTTCTTACACCTCCTTTTGGAGATGGATACAGAATAGTTACATTGAAAAATAATCCCATTTTTACTGCCAAAAATGAGGATCTAAGAACTAAATTTGAAAAAATTCATGACAATATACCTCAAAATACTTATTTCATTTTACAAAATACAAAAAAACCAGACTCAAGACTAAAGAGTACTAAATTTTTACAAAAACTTATCAAAGATAATTTAGCCAAAGAAAAATCATTTTCTTTACCAGAAATCTGGGACTATGAGGGCCAAAAAAGATTTTTAGAAGATGCCGCAAATGAAATGAATATCAAAATTGATAAAAATGCAGCTGAATTGATAATTGATTCAGTTGGTAATGACAGCTTTAAACTAATAAATGAATTAGCCAAAGCTAAAACATACCTCTCTGCAGTATCAGGTGATTCGAATTCACAAGTTTTTCTTAAAAGTATTGATGTAAAAAAAATATTTAGTGATCATCAATCCAATATTTTCAAAATCATTGATCTTCTCTTACAAAAAAATATTAATGAAAGCCTCATTGAAATAAATTATTCTTTACAGAAAGGAGAACCTGCTTTAAGACTAAATGCAGGTTTAATTAGTCAAATAAGAATTCATACCATTATAAAACTAGCAGTTAATTCAGGTAACGATAATGCAGAAAAGATTTGTAATCTTGCAGGCATATCTAATCCAAAACGAATTTTTTTTATTCGAAGAAAAGTCAAAAATGTATCTCAAGAATATTTAATTAATTTAATGAGTAACTTACTAGATATTGAATCATTACTAAAACAAGGTAATAATCCTATAAATATTTTTACAGAGAAATTAATTAATTTAAGTTAACCAAATTATAAGTTTAAGAATTTACATTATCATTTAAATATGGCTTTACTAGTAAAAAAATTTGGCGGTACTTCTGTCGGTGATATTAAAAAAATTAAAAATATTGCAATTAGCATTTGTCAAAGTAAAGAAGCAGGGAATGAAATTGTCGTAGTTGTCTCTGCGATGGGGCAAACTACAGATGATTTAAATTGTTTAGCGGAATCAATTTGTAAAAATCCTAATCGAAGAGAATTGGATATGCTTCTCTCAACTGGAGAGCAAGTAACCATAGCTCTTCTATCAATGGCATTAAACGAATACGGAATACCTGCAATTTCAATGACTGGTAGCCAGGTTGGAATTATTACTGAATCAATTCATGGGAAAGCGAGAATTCTGGATATCAAAACAGAAAGAATCCAAAATTATTTAAATCAAGGTTTTGTAGTTGTAGTGGCTGGATTTCAAGGAACAACATTAAGCCATACGGGTTCAATGGAAATTACAACTTTGGGTAGAGGTGGTTCAGATACTTCCGCGGTAGCTTTATCAACAGCTTTAGGAGCTGAGACTTGCGAAATTTATACAGACGTTCCAGGGGTTCTTACTACTGATCCAAGGATTGTTCCTAATGCAAAACTCTTAGATGAAATTAGCTGCGAGGAAATGCTTGAACTTGCCAGTGTCGGTGCTTCAGTTCTGCATCCAAGAGCAGTAGAAATTGCTCGCAATTATGGTATTAAATTGTGTGTCAAATCAAGCCAAAGTGACTCCAGTGGGACTCTCCTAGAAAGTCAAATCCAACCTCTCCCCCTAAAAAGAGGAAGCTTAGAATTAACAAAAACAGTCAATAGTCTTGAAGTATTAGAAAACCAAGCAGTATTCAGTCTCTCAAATATTCCTGATAGGCCTGGGATTGCTGCGCAAATATTTGAAAAACTTTCAGAAGCAAGTATTAACGTAGATTTAATAATACAAGCGACAAATGATGGAAATAAAAACGATATTACATTTACTGTAGGTGAATTAGAAGTAAAAAAGACTGCACAACAATGTGAACTTATAACTAGTCAATTAGGGGGAGAATTTAATTTAAAAACCAACATGACAAAATTAAGTATTCAAGGAGCAGGCATTATGGGCAGACCAAGTGTTTCAGCTGATTTATTTGATACTTTATCTCAAGCGAATATAAACGTCAGGTTAATAGCTACTAGTGAAATTAAAGTCAGCTGTGTAATTGAAATTAATAATGTACCAAAAGCTATTAGATTTGTTGCTGAGAAATTTAAGTTATCCGATACACAAATATTTGTTAATCCAAGCAATGAAAAACATGATCAACCTGAAGTGAGAGGAATTGCATTAGATAGAAACCAAGTTCAGGTAAGCTTTCGAAAACTGCCTGATCGTCCAGGTGTAGCAGCATCGATATGTTTAGCATTAGCTGAAAATAATTTACTTATCGATACTATTGTTCAGTCTGAAAGAATTTCCACTTTAAAAACTAAGGATATTAGTCTTACAATGAATAAACAAGATAGAAAAAAAGCTAACTTAGTTTTTGAGGCCTTAACAAAAAAATTACCCGGATCATACGTTGAAGATGGCCCTGCGATAGCAAAAGTAAGTACTGTAGGAGCGGGAATGGCATTTAAGGTTGGAACGGCTGGAAAAATATTTAGAGCATTAGCTGACCAAAATATCAATATTGAAATGATTGCCACTAGTGAAATTAGGACTTCATGTATTGTCTTAGAAAAAGATTGTGACAAAGCAGTTAATGCGATTCATAATCATTTCGAATTAGAAAAGTAAGTTCTTTTTAATTATTTCTTGCCAATTTTTGTCTTAATTTTTTGATTCTATCCCTCAAATTTGCTGCTTCTTCAAAATTTAACTCTTTTGCAGCGTCTTTCATTTTAATTTCTAACTTTTCTATTAAGTCAGGCAATTCTTCGAGCAAACATTGATTATCACTGGAACTGAGAATTGCGTCAGTTTTGTTATTAACTATATTTATTAAATCTTTGGATAAACCACCAGCATCAAGTTTTCTGGAAAGTTCTAGAAAAGATAATATTGAATTTTCTATTTTTTTGCCTGCAGGTTTTGGAGTAATACCATTGAGTTGGTTATATTTTTTTTGAATAGTTCTTCTTCTATCAGTTTCAGATATTGCTCTTTTCATTGAATCTGTGAAGTTATCTGCATAAAGCAAGGCAACACCTTCAACATGTCTAGCAGCTCTTCCTATTGTTTGAATCAATGACCTTTCAGCTCTGAGAAAACCTTCTTTATCAGCATCTAAAATGGCGACTAAGGATACTTCTGGAAGATCTAGTCCCTCTCTTAATAAATTAACTCCTACCAAAACATCATATTCGCCCATTCTGAGGTCTTGAATAATTTCAATTCTTTCAATTGAATGGATTTCGGAATGCAAATATCTAACGCGTACTTTATTTTCAGATAAAAAATCAGTTAGATCTTCAGCCATTCTCTTAGTAAGTGTTGTCACAAGCACTCTTTGATTCTTTTCAGCTCGAATTCTTATTTCAGATAACAGATCTTCTATTTGGCCTTCACTAGGTCTTACATCAATTACCGGGTCTAATACCCCAGTTGGTCTTATAACTTGCTCAATAAATTGACCATCACATTGATCTAATTCCCATTGACCGGGGGTTGCACTTATAAATAATGTCTGTTTTGATTTTTCCCAAAACTCTTCACATTTTAAAGGTCTATTATCTGCAGCACTGGGCAATCTAAAACCATGATCTATTAAAACTTTTTTTCTAGATTGATCACCGTTGTACATCGCATGAAGTTGAGGACATGTTACATGACTCTCATCAACTACCAACAACCAATCTTTGGGAAAGTAATCTATTAAACATTCTGGTGGTGAACCTTCCTCCCTACCTGATAAATGACGAGCATAATTCTCAACTCCATTACAATAACCAACCTCTTTGAGCATTTCTAAATCATATTTTGTGCGTTGTTCTAGACGTTGAGCCTCTAATAATTTTCCTTCGTATGTAAATTTATCTAGTTGAGTTTTTAATTCACTTCTAATAGCACTTATTGCGCTCTCAAGTCTTTCTTTTGGAGTTACAAAATGCTTCGCTGGGTAAACGCTAACTTGTTCCAAACTTTCAAGTATTTCTCCTGTAGTAGGGTCAACATATCTAATAGCCTCGACTTCATCACCAAATAACTCAATTCTTATTAATCTATCTTCATAAGCTGGACCGATTTCTAAAACATCACCTTTAATTCTGAATCTACCTCTAGTAATTTCAATATCATTTCTAGTATATTGATTTTCAACTAAAGACCTCAAAGAAGAACGTAGATTTATTGATTTTCCTACTTCAAATTTAACTGCAGCTTTTAAATACTCACTCGGTATACCAAGACCATAAATACAACTTATTGAAGCTACAACAATTACATCTTTTCTTTCAAATAATGAGCGTGTTGCAGAATGCCTAAGCATATCTATTTCTTCATTGATTGAAGCAGTTTTGGCTATGTAAGTATCACTTACAGGTACATAAGCTTCAGGTTGATAATAATCGTAGTAAGAAATGAAGTACTCAACAGCATTTTTTGGAAAAAATTCCCTTAATTCATTACATAGTTGTGCAGCTAACGTTTTGTTATGGGCTAATACAAGTGCTGGCCTTCCTGTTTGTTGAATTACATTCGCAATAGTAAATGTTTTTCCAGTTCCAGTAGCTCCTAAAAGAGTCTGAAACTGTTTACCATTATTTACGCCTTTAACTAATTTTTTAATAGCTTCTGGTTGATCTCCATTTGGTTCGTAAGGAGCTTGAAGCTTATAGTTATTCATCAAGCTAGTAGCTAAAGGATATTGCTATACTAAGAAATTTTTTCTCCAATTATTGAATTTTTCAAAGATTCTTTTAAGCCCCTAACAACCGCAATCATTGATATTAAATCATCTAATTTATTAACTACAGATCCAACGCCAACTGCTGAGGCTCCAGAGGAAATTGCTAGTGGACAAGTTACTTGGCTTAATCCAGAGGCACTCATGATTGGTATATTCAGAGATTGTTTCTTAAATTCTTGATGAATAGCATAGGTAGATGCAAGGGTTGGTACTGATTTTTCAAAAAAACCTTGAATCCCTGGAGAGTAAGGAGTAGAACTGGTGCCACCTTCTGTTTGAATAATGTCAACGCCTTCTTCCACTAGCTTTACAGCAAGATCAACTTGTTTATCAATAGGCATAGTATGAGGAACAGTTACCGATAAAGGAAAATTAGGCAATAAATCCCTCGTCTCTTTTGTAATGTTTAAAACTTTTTTATCTGAAAAATGAATGCCTTTTTCATAAAAAGTATCGTAATTTCCTATCTCAATTAATGATGCTCCTGCTTTTACACAATCTTGAAAAGATCGAGGCAATACTGAACTAACACAAACTGGTAGTGTTGAATTCTTAAGTGCTAAATCAACGAGTTCAGGTTTACAAGCAATATCGACAAGATCTGCACCTCCTAATGAAGCAGCCTCAACAATTATTTTCACAGATTGAACATCGAAATTATTCAATCCTGAAATAACTTTGAGTAAGGATTTGCTTCTTAACTCTTCTTTGATTTTTTGTGGCAAAAGATTAATCAGACTCATTGACTTAATGAATTTATTACCCGATTGTGACATTGTTTTAGTAAAACAGTGCATTTTTTAAAAAATATTATTTGAGCAACACAAAATGACTGATAAAAAATTAAGTCAGAAAAATTGGTCATCATGGCATCATCAGCTTCATAAGGAGATTCTTGCCAAAAAAATATTAATTCCCAAAGGATCCAATATTTTAATAAGTGTTTCGGGGGGTCAAGACTCAATGACCTTATTAACCCTAATTAGTGACCTAAAAAAACTACATAATTGGTCTATTAGTGTTTGGCATGGTGATCATCAGTGGCACGAAAAATCATCACTATATGCACTTGAATTAAAAGATTATTGCGAAGATAAAAATATTTCATTCTCTTTTGATCAAGCAAATAAAGAAGATATTTCTTCAGAAGAAAAAGCACGAGAATGGAGATATAAAAAATTATGTGAAAGAGCCAAAACTCTATTAAGTACAAACCAGGAAAAACATAATATTTATTTGCTAACTGGTCACACGAGTAGTGATAATGCAGAAACGTTTATCCTCAATTTATCTAGAGGAAGCAATTTTGCAGGTCTGAGTAATATTGAGAGTAAAAAATTAATAGAAAATCAAATTTATTTAATAAGACCAATATTAATTTTCAGTAGGGAAGATACAAAACAATTTTGCAATGAAATGAAGATTCCAGTCTGGGAAGATCCTACAAATTCAGATCTTAAATTAAAAAGAAATTTAGTAAGAAAAAAAATTATTCCTACCTTAGAAGTCATCTATCCTGGTTGTTCTGAAAGGATAAATAATTTTTCCCAAAAAATGAGCAAATACAATAATGAACGTAATGATCTTAGTGAACTAGCGTATTTTTATTGTAAAGATGTTAAAGGTATCGATAGGAATCTCCTAAATGGTATGTGTATTGAAGCGAGGTGCACAATTTTAAATAGATTTTTAAAAGAAATATCTCCAAAGCAATGTAGTTCTAAAAATCTGACAAAATTAGCAACTTCAATTTATGAAAAAAATAAAGGTCAAATTAATCTGCAAGAGTTTTTGAAAATTGTTTGGGATAAAAACTATATAAATTTTGAAAAAAGTTAAGATGTTACAGCAGATCTTCTTCTTCTTGTTCTACCTTCAAATGAATCTTCTGTAGCAGTCTCAGCTGATGGATTCTGTGATACTTTTGGACTTTTTTGGGTATTTTGTGGGTTATTTGAACTATTAGGATGATTATTATTGTTTGATTTCTTATGGAAATTATTATTATTTCTATTTCTATTGGAGAAATTTTTCTCTTCGGTTATCTTCGGAATATAAGCACGAGTTCCACTTGGAGCAGGTTGAACTAAACACAAAATAAGTGGTTCAACTTGTAATTCTCTTCTCATTCTTCTCGATAAACCATTTTCAATTTCTCTTTGTACACCAATCCAATCTACCTCAAAATTATTCGGCCCAGTTTGTCTTGATAATTGTTTCCATCTATTTTCTAAGACCCAGCTTATTTCTCGTTCTGTCCACATAGACATTTTTCTTGGCTCTGCAGTAGTAACAACTCCTCTCAAATTAACTCTGGGAGGAGCAACCATCTTCCCATCTGTACTAATAGGAGCTAAAACAGTAACTACACCATCCCCAGCTAATTGCTGCCTTTCCTTTAATACTCGAGCATCTACTATCCCATTTCGTGAGTTATCAAGCAGTTCAACACCAGCTTTTACAGGATCACCCTTTTGAATAGAATTAGATGTTAACTCAACTACATCTCCATTTTCAATAATTAAGATATTGTCCTTTGGAACCCCCATAGTTTGTGCACTCTTCCCATGACAAACAAGCATTCTATGTTCTCCATGAACAGGAACAAAAAACTTAGGTTTTGCGAGTGCCAACATTAACTTTTGATCTTCTTGAAAACCATGACCAGAAACATGAATATTCTCACCCTTTCCATAAACAACCTTTGCTCCGAGTTTCATTAATCTATCTATTGTATTAACAACAGAAATAGTATTACCAGGAATTGGGCTGGCTGAAAATATTACAGTATCAGTAGTCTTGAGACGAACATGCTGATGTTCACCACGAGAGATTCTGCTTAACGCTGCTAGGGGTTCTCCTTGACTACCAGTCATTAATAATAAGGTCTCCCTATCTGGCAAATCTCTAATTTGCTTAATAGGAACGAACAAATCATCTGGGCATTTCATATAACCAATATCTCTTGCCTTAGCAATAACATTTATCATCGACCTACCTAACAAACCGACCTTTCTTCCATGTTTCATGGCCAATTCTAAGATCATTGTCACTCTATGCACAGAACTAGCAAAAGTGGTAAGGATAACTCGTTCTTTTGCCTCTGCAATATGTTTTTCTAAAGAGGGATAGATAGTCTTCTCAGAAGGACAAAAACCTGGAACTTCGGCATTAGTAGAATCACTGAACATGCATAAAACGCCCTTCTCTCCATAATGCACCATTCTTTCAATATCAAATTGCTCTCCATCTACTGGCATATGATCAAACTTAAAATCTCCCGTGAAAATAATTGTGCCAACAGGTGTTGTAACTGCTAAAGAAAAGCTATCGCAAATAGAATGGGTATTTCGAATAAATTCAACAGAAAAATGTTGTCCTACTTTTACAACATCTCTTGGATTTACTGTCTGTATAGTTGTTCTATCAGATACCCCTGCTTCCTCCATTTTTCCTCTAAGCATTGACATTGCCAGTCTTGGGCCATAAATAATGGGAATATTAAAATGCTTTAGATGATGAGAAATACCTCCAATGTGATCTTCATGCCCGTGAGTGACAATCATTCCTTTTATTCTTCTTTGATTTTCTTTTAAAAAAGTTGTATCAGGCATAACAACGTTTACGCCATGCATACCATCAGATGGGAAAGCTAGGCCAGCATCAACAAGCATTAATTCATCACCATATTCAAAAACGCAAGTGTTTTTTCCTATTTCATGTAATCCTCCAAGAGGTATTACTCGTAGAGCTGGAGTATTACTTTTAGATCTTGATGAATCATGAGTAGATCTATTTACAGTTGAATTTGTACTTGATTGCATAATTTTGAAATTTATGAAGGCCTGCTTGTAATCAAATAAAGTTTATTTAAATTTAATTATCAAGTTAAATATAGTCCCTATTATAGGGAATTCAGGATAAAAGATAGTTGCTTTTTCATGTCATTGTTTAAAGGTGACAAAGGACTTCTAGGATTACCTACCTCCCATCCCGAGAGCTCCAAAGCAGCTTTAATTGGGATTGGATTAGTAGTCATAAAGAGTGCTTTGAAAAGAGGCTGAAGTTTTTCATGAATAGCCAGAGCGTTGGAAACCTTTCCACTTTGAAAAGAATGAATCATCTCTTTCAATTGCAATCCAACTAAATGACTTGCAACACTTACTACTCCTACAGCACCTACAGATAACATTGGAAGCAACAATGAATCGTCGCCACTATATACAGAGAGTTCAGAGCCACAAATAGCTCTTAATTCTGTTACTTCTTCTATTCTACCGCTTGCAGCTTTAATACTGAGAATATTTGAGAAATCCATAAGTTTCTTCACAGTATCAGGTAATAAATTGCATCCAGTCCTGCCAGGAATGTTGTAGAGCATAAGAGGCAAATCCTTTGCAGATTTAGCAATAGAACTGAAATGTTTATAAAGACCTTCTTGAGGCGGTTTGTTGTAATAAGGAACAACGACCAAAGCACCGTCGGCACCAGAGTCGTAAGCTTTTTTTGTAGCTTCCACAGCTTCGCTTGTACAATTGCTACCAGTGCCAACTATTACTTTACAGCTTGCATCCAAAGATCCTTTTACCGCAATAAATAAATCATGCTGTTCCGCCCATGAAAGAGTCGGAGATTCTCCAGTAGTACCGCACAACACAATTCCATCGGAACCGTTCTCAAAAAGATAATTTGAAAGTTTTATAGCTAGTTCATAATCTACATCTCCATTCTCAGTGAATGGAGTAACCATTGCAGTCAATATTCTTCCAAATAGTGGATTATTACACTCAGTTTTGTCTGTAATCATTTTTTTGGAATTAATAACTCAGCTATTTGAACAGCATTCAGAGCTGCTCCTTTTCTTATTTGATCTCCACATAACCATAATTCTAATCCATGAGGATGACTTATATCAGTTCTTAGCCTGCCAACAGCAACATTATCCCTTCCCATAACGTCATTTGGCATAGGAAATCTATTATTTTTGTAATCCTCAATAATTTCAATTCCAGGAGATTTTTTTAATTCTTCAAGAGCATCTTTAGGCTCAACTACATCGGCAAATTCAATATTGATCGATTCAGAATGTGCTCTCAAAACTGGGACTCGAACACATGTAGCAGAAAGCTTTAAATCAGCAATATTTAATATTTTCCTGGTCTCATTAACCATTTTCATCTCTTCTTCGCAGTAATTATTTGAAAGCATAGGGGAATTATGTAAAAACAAATTAAAAGCAAGGGAGTATGGCAAAACTTCACTTTTTTGAGGATTTCCTTGAAGATATTGTTCAGTTAAAAGTTTTAGTTCCTCCATCGCCAGTTGGCCTGCGCCACTGACAGATTGATATGTTGAGACAATAACTCTTTGAATAGTCGAAAGTTTGTTTAATGGTGCTAAAACTAATGTCAACAAAATGGTAGTGCAGTTTGGATTGGCTATTACCCCATCATGATTAAGTACGTCATTAGCATTAACTTCAGGGACTATAAGAGGAACGTTCTTATCTAATCTGAAAGCACTTGAATTATCTATCAGTAAAGCATTTTGATCAATAATGGTAGATAACCACTTTTTTGAAATACTTCCGCCAGCTGAAGCCAAAACTAAATCAAGATTCTTGAATTGTTCCTTAGTTGTTTTTTTTGTAACTAATTCTTCATCTTTCCAAATAATTTTTTTTCCTTCTGACCGCTCTGATGAAAGCAAGACCAATTCTGATATTGGGAAATCACGTTGTTCAAGAATTTTTAGCAATTCAGATCCCACAGCACCTGAAGAACCTAATACAGCAACTTTTAATGGCCTATTAGGCAAATACGGAGATTTTCTCACACTTTAAAATGATTTTTATAAATAGATTGACTATTTTTTTTACTTTATCAAAAAATTAACTTTCAAGGAAATCACATAATGTGAAATAATTAAGATTCGGTTCATAGTAATAACTTAGAAAAACATGGCTAAAGAAGCACTAATAGTCAAAACAACTCCTCTACCTCAAAGTAGAATTTCATTCGAATTAGAAATACCATCTGAGACATGCAAAACGTGTGTAAATGAAACAATCAGTTCTATAAGTCGTTCAGCTAAAATTCCGGGGTTTAGACTTGGTAAGATTCCTAAACAAGTCTTAATCCAAAGAATTGGCATCACACAATTACATGCTTCTGCTCTAGAAAAAATCATTGATAAATCATGGCAAGAAGCGTTAAAAATCAAATCTATAGAGCCACTAAGTGAGCCAGAATTGGTAGATGGATTTGAATCTTTACTTGCAAAGTTTAGTCCTGAAAAATCACTTAAAGTTACTCTTCAAACTGATGTTGCCCCAGAATTAAAACTTAAAAAATCAAAAGGACTTAGTGTTGAAATCTCAAAAACTAAATTTGATCCAAAGTCAATAGATGAAGCGCTAGAAAAATCTAGAAATCAGTTTGCAAACATTATTCCAGTTACCAATAGAGCAGCAAAATTAGGAGATATTGCTGTAGTTAGTTTCAAAGGTGAATATAAAGATTCTGGCAAAGAGATTGATGGTGGTACGAGTGAATCAATGGATCTTGAGTTAGAAAAGAACAAAATGATTCCCGGTTTCGTTGAGGGAATCGTAAAGATGAAAATTGGTGATACTAAAACACTTAACCTTAAATTTCCTGATGATTATTCTCATGAGGATTCAAGAGGCAAAGAAGCAATTTTTGAAGTAAATCTTAAGGATCTTAAGGAAAAAGAATTGCCTGAACTTAATGACGATTTTGCAAAACAGTCTGGCAACAAAGAATCATTAAAAGAGTTAAAAAAAGATATTGAAAAGCAACTTAAAGACAATTTTGAAAAAACTCAAAAAGATATCAAAATTGAAGCTTTATTAGATGCCTTAACAAACGAATTGGTTGCTGAAATTCCAAAATCTTTGATTGATATAGAAGTGAGGAATAATATTGAACAAACCGCTCAAAGATTCGCTCAACAAGGTCTTGATGTTAAATCTACTTTCACTCCAGAATTAGTTAAGTCATTAGCAGAGTCCACAAGGCCTCAGGCTGAAAAAAATGTTCAAAGAAATTTAGCTTTAAAAGCATTAGCTGAAACAGAAAACATAAAAGTTGAGCAAGATGAAATTGATTCAAAAATGAAAGATTATGAAGATGCAATCTCTCAATCTTCAAAACAAATAGATATTAAAAAATTAACAGAAGTAATAAGTGACGATTTACTCAAAGAAAAATTAATCATTTGGCTTGAAGAAAATTCTGAAGTAAAAGAAAAAACTACAAAAACTTCTAAAGCTACAAAAACCTCAAAAACAACAAAATCCGCAAAAACTGCGTCAAAAACTACAAAAACTACAAAAACTACAAAAACTCAAAATAAAAAAGAAAAAAAATAATTTATGAAATTTCCTACTAATTAAACAAAAACCCCTTAAATTATTTATAAGACGAAAACTAATTTGTGAACTCAGAAAAAAAACATTTAATCCAAAGCTCAATAAGTTCTTACGAAAGTAACAATAAATCCATTGCTGCTGTTCCTACTGTTATAGAACAATCAGGTAGAGGAGAAAGAGCTTTTGATATTTATTCAAGACTATTGAGGGAGAGAATAATTTTTTTAGGTACTGGAATTAATGATCAAGTTTCTGACTCACTTGTTGCACAATTATTATTTCTTGAAGCTGAAGATCCCGAAAAAGACATCCAAATATATATCAATTCTCCTGGAGGCTCAGTAACTGCAGGAATGGCAATATACGATACTATGCAACAAATATCCCCTGATGTAGTGACAATATGCTTTGGAGTAGCGGCAAGTATGGGGGCATTTCTACTTTCTGGAGGAACAAAGGGGAAAAGATTGGCTTTACCTAATTCTAGGATTATGATTCATCAGCCTCTTGGAGGAGCACAAGGTCAAGCAGTAGAGATTGAAATACAAGCTAAAGAAATACTTTTTCTCAAGAAAACATTAAATTCGCTTTTAGCAGAACATACCGGTCAACCTTTAGAAAAAATTAATGAAGATACGGAACGAGATTACTTTTTATCTCCCTCAGAAGCAGTCGAATATGGATTAATTGATAAAGTTATCAAAAAGTGACAAGGAATACTGATTTTTTAAGAATATGATGACGAATTGATATTTATAAGCAATCCTAGGGAATAGGTAATATTTAAAACCTTTAACTTTAAAAACTTATTATCGATGGCTAAATTCGACGCCCATCTTAAATGTTCATTTTGCGGGAAATCACAAGACCAAGTAAGAAAGCTTATAGCTGGTCCTGGGGTTTATATCTGTGATGAGTGCATAGACCTTTGTAATGAAATTCTCGATGAAGAACTACTTGATAATCAAGCAAATACAAACAACTCTCCGCAAGTAAAAAAGAAATTACCAACTGATAATCCAAAAAAATCTGTTCCTTTAGAATTAACCTCAATTCCCAAACCATTAGAAATTAAAAGTTTTCTAGATAATCAAGTTGTTGGACAAGAATCTGCGAAAAAAATATTATCAGTAGCCGTATACAATCACTACAAGCGATTAGCTTGGAAGGTTAAAGAAGATACTAAAAATAATAATTCAACAGATTCACAATCAACAAAATTACAAAAATCAAATATTTTACTTATCGGCCCTACTGGAAGTGGAAAAACATTATTGGCACAAACTTTAGCAGAGTTTCTGGATGTTCCTTTTGCAGTAGCTGATGCAACGACTTTGACAGAAGCTGGATATGTTGGGGAGGATGTTGAAAACATACTATTAAGACTTCTACAGAAATCAGAAATGAATGTAGACCTAGCTCAAAAAGGAATTATTTATATCGATGAAATAGATAAAATTGCAAGAAAAAGCGAGAATCCTTCAATCACTAGAGATGTCTCTGGTGAAGGAGTACAGCAAGCATTATTAAAAATGCTTGAAGGAACAATTGCTAATGTGCCACCACAGGGCGGAAGAAAACATCCTTATCATGACTGCATCCAAATTGATACAAGTCAAATATTATTTATTTGCGGGGGAGCTTTTATAGGTTTAGAGGATATCGTCCAAAAGCGTATGGGTAAAAACTCTATAGGATTTACCACCAATTCAGATCAAAACAAAGTTGATACAAAAAAAATAGCAGACCCAAGAGATGCCCTGAAAAATTTAGAATTAGATGACTTAGTGAAATATGGCCTAATTCCAGAATTTATTGGAAGAATTCCAGTTTGTGCTGTATTAGATCGTCTTACTAAAGAAACTTTAGAATCTATTTTGACTCAACCAAGAGATGCCTTAGTAAAGCAATTCAAAACTTTGCTAAGTATGGATAATGTTGAATTATCATTTGAGCCTGATTCTGTTGAAGCGATAGCAGATGAAGCATATAAAAGAAAAACAGGTGCAAGAGCATTAAGATCAATAATTGAGGAGCTAATGCTAGACATAATGTACACTTTGCCTTCTGAAGAAAATGTAAAAGAATTCACAATTACGAAAAAAATGGTAGATAATTTGTTCTCATCTAAAATTGTTAAACTACCATCAGGATCAAAAAGAATCATTAAGGAGTCTGCATAAAATTAGAGTTTAATTCTTTTAATTGAATCCCTAATTTTTCTAATTAATGAAAAATAAATGCCAAATATACATAAGCCTTTTCATCAAAAATATAGACCAAACAACTTAGACGAACTGGTTGGGCAACAATTTATATCCATTACACTCAAACAAGCACTATTAACAAAAAAAATTGCTCCTGCATATCTTTTTAGTGGTCCAAGAGGCACTGGAAAAACATCAAGTGCAAGAATATTTGCAAAATCTCTAAATTGCCAGGCATTCGACCAACCTACGATAACTCCTTGTTGTAAATGTGACTTATGTAGACAAATTGCAGATGGGAGCGCTTTAGATATTATCGAGATTGATGCAGCATCAAATACAGGAGTAGAAAATATAAGAGAAATTATAGAAAGAGCGAGATTTGCGCCTACTCAAGCGAGATGGAAAGTATATGTTATTGATGAATGTCATATGCTTTCAACGGCAGCTTCAAATGCTTTACTAAAAACTATTGAAGAACCACCCTCAAGAGTTGTATTTATCCTTGCGACGACAAATCCTGAGAGAGTATTAAATACAATAAAAAGTAGATGCCAAAAGTTTGATTTTAGAAGAATAAGCCCTAGTGATACTTATCAACATTTATCAGAAATCGCCGAAAAAGAATCCATTAAGTACGAAGTTCAGGCCTTAAAAATGATTGCAAAAAGATCTAATGGAGGTATGAGAGATGCTCAAAGCCTCCTTGAACAATTGAATCTTTTGCCAGAAGGGATAACAATTAATAATATCCAAAACCTACTAGGAGAAGTATCAGAAAGTGAATTAACAAATCTGATTAAATCATTGGTTGAGAATAATCCAGAGTCATTAATTATCACCTGCAATAAATTATATGATGCCGGAAACGAACCTCTTCAAATAATTACGGGGTTATTGAATATAACAAGAGATCTACTATTACACACTACAAATAATAAATATTCAGAGCTTTATTATACATCTGATGAATTTCAAGATGAATTGGATAAAATCTCGAAAACAATAAATAAATCAACAATAATTAATTGGCATAATAATCTGAGAAATATTGAATATCAAATCAAATCAAATGATAATCCAAGGCTTTGGTTAGAAATACATTTAACTGGCCTTTTAGGGAATCAAGAGATAAATAATTTTGAAAATAAGCAAGAAAGTAAAAATAATACGAATGCGGAGAATCATGAAAGTAGAAAAAACATTCCAATTAATAAAGAAAATATTTCTAATGAAATTCAAAAACCAAGTATCAAAAAAGAGATAACTCGCGATGAATTGATCGAAAAAAAAGACGAAAAATTAGAAAAATTAGAAGTTCTTGAAAAAGTAAGTATTGAAAATATTTCTGAGAATAACCAAAATAATCTTGGATCAAATAATTTAAAAGATAAATGGGAATTAATTCTTTCTAAAGTAGAGTTACCATCAACAAGAATGTTACTTTCACAACAAGCCGAACTTGAAAGTTTTGATTCGGAGAAAATCACAATTGCATTATCTCCAAACTGGGAAAGTATGATAAAAAGCAGAAAAGTTATAATTGAAAATACTGTAAAAAAGATATTTGGAGATGGAATAATACTTAATTTTTCAACCAAACAATTAAATAAAAGTAACCCAACAAACACTCCAGAAATAACCCAAAATGAAGTAAATAATTTCCGACCAATAAAAAAAATAGAACCAAAAACTAATTCGTCAACAAAAATATCTAACGAGGAAACTTATGATGATAGTTCAAAAAACTTAGCAAATTTTTTTAATGGAGAAATTATAGACCTTGATGAATAGATTAAACTCCAGTATGAAGAGTCTTTCGCCAGAGTATCTTTTTGGGAAAAATAGACATCTTTATAGTTACCCAAGGGATTACTAAAAACCAATGTGATAAATAAAAAACCGATACAAATACCATCAAAAAATTGCTTTTTTGCAATACAGGCACTTCACTTTTACAAGAAGAACCGTACCAAAAAGCAATTCCAGATAACATAAAAGCTGTAAATGAAATAGGCCAGTAAATTGGTGAATCTAAAAAAGCAATACTGAAAACTAAATCAAAAATAGAAATGATTGGTAATGCATATTGCAAGATGAAAAAGTAAGTTAAATCAAATTTCTGCAAATAATCAATTTTATTAGTAAATAATTGATCTCCATAATCGAAGAATCTTTGCAACCCCCCCTCTGCCCATCTTTGCCTTTGCGCTAATAAAGCATTTAAATTCTCAACTGCCTCCTCCATGACTGGAGGATCCCATAAGATTCCAATTCTAGATTTTGATAATAATAATCTTAAACTCAAATCAAGATCATCTGTAACTGTATCTTCATTAAAAGAACCACATTCTAATAATGTTTCTTTCTTAATTAATTGACCATTTCCCCTTAATTCGGAAACTCCAGCAACTGATAATCTTCCATATTGAAAGATTGCATCCATAGCCATCTCCATTGACTGACAGGAAGTTAAAAAATTCTTACTTACATTTGTTACTGATTTTCTTAGTTGAACTGCAGACCAATCACCCTCTTCTACAAAACTAAATAACCTTATCAAAGAATCTTGTTTTAATTCAGCATCAGCATCCAAAACTAATAACCATTCACCATGGGTAAATTTCAAGGCATAATTCAAAGCTCCTGACTTTCCTCCTCCTGCATTTGGAGAACGACTTATGACTTTTAGCTTGTCATATTGTCTAGATAATCGATCTAAAATTAAAGGCGTCTTATCAGAACTACCATCATCGATTATGTAAATATTTAATTTATTTGTTGGATAATCTAAACTAAATAATCTTTCAACTAATCTTGATATGACATTCTCTTCATCTCTAGCTGCGACTAAAATATCAAGCACAGGTAACTCTTTATTGCTAATTCTTCTGCTTACAGTATTTAAAAAGTTATTCCTTTTGAAATTTCTAGAAATAACTATTAAACCGTAAAAAACAATCAAAAAAGAAAGAGTAAATATTATGTAAAAGAAATTTTCGATATTGTTAGCATGTGGAATAAAAGCTACTAAAAAACAAGCACTAAGAAATATAAACGACTTCAATCTTCGATTTTTATAAAAACCCTTACTCATAAAAGTAAATTGTTAATTACTTAACTTCCATTGAGACAATATCTCAAATTTTTTTAGTTTTGCATTTCGATAGTAATGATTCAATATTTGTTCATAAGAGAATCCTAATTTAGCCATTTCAATTGCTCCTGACTGAGATAAACCTACACCATGACCGAAGCCTCCTCCTCTCAAAAGCCATAAATCATCATTTAATTTATTAATAGTAAACAAATTACTAGGTATAAAATTTAATACTCGTCGAATATCATCTTTAACAAGAACAATAGATTTATTACCCTTGTCCGTTTGTATTTCCAATTTTGTCACTCTGCCACTAGAACCACGTTCAATAGAATTTAAATCCAAAACATTTTCATTAATATTTATAAGTTTGTTTTTAATTAACTTTTCTTTAATTTCAAGATTAGAAATTTTCTTATTCCATCGAAAAAGAGAATGATTACTCCCATAAAACTGTTCTTTATCAAAATCTAAAAAATTATTTAAATAAGATTCATTTGTAATTGGAAGTTTAAAAATTTTATTTAATGATTTAAAACCATCAATGATTGAATTGAAATAAGAATAATCTTGAATTTGCCAAGACTCGCCTGCAGTAGCAGATACTCCACCATTAGAACCATGGTAAAAAGCATTTATTGGTTGATTTTCATGAGTGAGAATTAAATTTGAAGTTTCGTCTATGGCTTTTTGTACGTTTTTATATGAAATTTCAGAAGGCTTATAAACTTGGCATTGAGTGCTTATACATAAATGATATTTATCCATATTAAATCTATCAGAATTAAATATGCCCCAAGTTCTTGCAATAACTGCTTGAGCCTTGAGTGCTTCTAAAGGAGAATTCGGTCCAATTTCATATGGCAAAACACCTGCCAAATAATCATCAAATTCAATTTTTTGAACTAAAGTCCAAGTTCCATATAAATCCTTTAATAAATAAAAATTTTTGCCAAAACTAACACCATTTATTTTTATTTTCTCTTCAGAATAAATATATATAGGACCTTCAAGTTTCACACCAGTGTAGTCATTTCTAAGAACAGGAGTAATTTGAAAATTTTTTATTTTTCTGAAAATCTTATTTTTTAATTCAAACTCTGGCAGATTATCTTGAAATGGAATCCATACTTCCCAATTTTTAGGGTAGGCAACAGTCGTTTCAAATCCTTTATCTCTTAGTTTCTCTGATTGTTTTTTTGCAGATTCATAGCTAGCAAAAGGACCAAAAACAATTCTTTCAATAGTTTCTGGATTTTTGACGGGAATATCCGCCCAGGTAATATTTATCTGTTTTGATTTATGTTTAATACCATTGGACGATATCAAGTTTAAAAAGCCTTTATTAGTTGTAAAGTTTATATTCTTTTTCTCCGAAAAACTATCATTCTCCCCGCCTAAATATTGCTTTAAACCAATTAAAAATTTTCCTTTTTTAATTTCATTATGGAGTTCAACCTTTAGCAATTCTTCTCCTTTTGCATTTGAAATAAATTTAGTATTTATTATTAAAATAGAAATACAGCTTAAAAATAAGTTTAAAAAGGCAAATTTAAGTTTCATAAATTAGAACTTTCCTTATCAATTAAAAACTTTAATTTGCACCAATGCGTATAAAGGTTTAGATTATCCTAATTAAACACATTTGACTTAAATGTCTAAACTAAAAACTCGTAAATCAGCTGCCAAAAGATTTAAAGCTACTGCGACGGGTAAATTCATGAGAAGAAGAGCTTTCCATAATCATTTACTTGATCATAAAAGCTCAAAATTAAAAAGACATCTATCAACAAAAGCTGTAGTTGATGAAAGAGATGCCGATAATGTAAGATTAATGATTCCATACGCATAAATCTTTAACCAATTTTTATTAAATATTCATGGCACGGGTAAAAAGAGGCAACATAGCCAGAAAAAGAAGAAACAAAATCTTAAATCTTGCAAAAGGTTTTAGAGGCGGCAACAAAAATCTTTTCAGAACCGCAAACCAAAGAGTGATGAAAGCTCTTTGTAATGCTTATAGGGATAGAAGAAGAAGAAAAAGAGATTTTAGAAGACTTTGGATCTCTAGAATTAACGCATCTGCGAGGATAAATGGGACAAACTATAGCAAGTTAATTTATGGCATGAAAAATGCAGAAATTATCATCAACAGAAAAATGCTTGCTCAATTAGCCTTAAACGATCCTAAGTGTTTTGAAAAAATTGTTTCTTCCGTTAGTAAGTAGAAAAAAGAATATAATCTAAAAAAGTAACTATAAATAATGGAAATATCTTCCTTTCAATCTTATTTAATTATTCTTTTTATTGTATTAATAATAATTTCTATTTTTGTATTCAGACAATTTCTAAAAACAAGAAGTGAAGAATTAAATTTAGTAAAATTCGAGCAGAAAGGTTTAGATTCTCTCAATCAAGCTACAGAATTATATGAATTTGGGTCTATTCAGATAAAAAAAAGATTATATTCTGAAGCTACTAAAACTTTCTTAAAAGCAATTGAAAATTATGAAAATGAACCTGATGAAGCCAAAGCGATAATACATAACGCTTTAGGATTTTCTTATGCTGCTCAAAATGAATTTAAGAAAGCAATTAAACACTATAAATCTGCAATAAAATCACTTCCAGAATATCCTATAGCCCTAAATAACCTCGCATCAGCACAACAGCGTTTACTTGAGTACGACTTGGCATATGAAACTTATCAAAAGGTTTTGGTGATAGATCCAAAAAACAAAACAGCAATTAAAAAAAGTAAGGAGTTAGAAAAAAGAAATAATTATGAACCTTATAAAGGTATTAAAGATAAGGGATTCTAAATATGGATAATTATTCTTCTTTACTAATTGGTGGAAAACAATTTTCCAGTAGATTAATGGTTGGTACTGGCAAATACAAATCTACTCAAGATATGGTGGAAAGTTTGTCAAATTCTGAAACGGAAATTATAACCGTCGCTGTTAGAAGAATTAAAAATGATCAGACCGGAAAAAATCTACTCGAAAAGATCAACTGGGAAAAATACTGGATGCTTCCTAATACAGCTGGTTGTGTTAATTCCGATGAGGCAGTCAGAATAGCAATTTTAGGTAGAGAACTTGCAAAATTATCTGGTCAAGAAGAAAATAATTTTGTGAAGTTAGAAGTTATTCCTGACAAAAAGTATTTGCTACCAGATCCAATAGAAACTCTTAAAGCAGCCGAAATTTTAATAAAAAAGGGTTTCGCTGTACTACCTTATATCAATGCAGATCCTATTCTTGCAAAAAGACTAGAAGAAATAGGTTGTGCAACTGTAATGCCATTGGGCTCTCCCATAGGCTCCGGGCAAGGTTTGTTAAATTTATCAAATATAAGGATTATTATTGAGAATGCAAAAGTGCCAGTAATAATTGACGCAGGAATTGGGGTACCTAGTGAAGCTTCTCAAGCCATGGAAATTGGAGCTGATGGTGTCTTAATCAATAGTGCAATAGCACAAGCTGCAAATCCTCCTCTAATGGCTCAAGCGATAAATTATAGTGTGAAAGCTGGCAGGCAAGCTTTTCTGGCAGGAAGAATTAAAAAACAAGACTTTGCAGTAGCAAGTTCGCCGGAAAAAAATATATCTATCTAATCCTCTAAATTAAGAAAAGTTTAAAAAGAAAGTAAATTTTATTATTTGCTTTTATTTATCGTATTAAGAAAGAAGATTTGAAACTATTTACAATGTTTTTTCGCAAAGTGGAAGCACGCTGTAGTAATTTAATAAATATATTATGAATCTTTTAATTCTGGAGTTCTGAGTGAAAGTTATTGTTCTAGGTGGAGATGGTTTTTGCGGTTGGCCTTGTGCGGTGAATTTAGCGGAGCAAAATCATGATGTGATTATTGTCGACAATTTAAGTCGTAGAAAAATTGATATTGATCTAGAGGTAGAATCTTTAACTCCAATTTCTTCCATAACAGAACGACTTTCTGCATGGGAAGAGACTGGAGGCAAGCCTATGAGATTTCTTAACATGGATATCTCTAAGCAATATCAAAAATTACTCAATTTGCTTATTGATGAAAAACCAGATTCCGTGATCCATTTTGCAGAACAAAGAGCAGCACCATACTCGATGAAATCGAGTTTTACCAAAAGATATACAGTAGATAATAATGTTAATGGCACCCACAACCTACTTGCTGCGATAGTAGAGAGTAATTTAGATATCCATGTTGTTCATTTAGGAACAATGGGAGTATACGGATATGGATCACATAGAGGTGCAACAATTCCAGAAGGTTATCTAAAAGTTGAAGTTCCACAACCTGATGGAAGCCGCTTTGAAGAAGAAATATTACACCCTGCAAGCCCAGGTAGTGTCTACCATATGACAAAAACTTTAGATCAATTATTATTTCTTTACTACAACAAAAATGATCTTGTAAGGATCACTGATCTACATCAAGGCATTGTTTGGGGAACAAATACAGAAGCAACTTTAAAAGATCCTAGATTGACAAACCGATTTGACTATGATGGAGATTATGGAACTGTTTTAAACAGATTTCTAATGCAAGCTGCAATTGGATATCCATTAAGTGTTCATGGGACAGGAGGGCAAACAAGAGCATTTATACATATAAAAGACTCTGTAAAATGCGTACAACTTGCTCTTGAAAATCCTCCAAAATCTGGAGAAAGAGTCAAAATCTTTAATCAAATGACTGAGAGTCATCAAGTTGGAGAACTAGCTAAAAAAGTTGCTTCTCTAACTGGAGCTGATATCAATTATTTACCAAATCCAAGGAATGAAGCAGTAGAAAATGATCTAATTGTTGATAATAAATGCTTTATAGAATTAGGTTTAAACCCAACTACTCTTGATAATGGCTTATTAGAAGAAGTTGTTGAAGTTGCTAAAAAATACTCCAATAGATGTGATCTTAATCGCATACCTTGTGTTTCATCCTGGACAAAAAAACAAGCTGAGGCTATAAAGACTAATTAAAATTTTTGAAATAGTTACCTTAAGAAAGTGAAAATTGCATTGTTTACTGAAACTTTTTTACCTAAAGTTGACGGCATAGTCACAAGACTGACTAAAACAATTGAATTTTTAATAAAAAATGGTGATGAAGTTATAATTTTTTGTCCAGAGGGGTGTCCAGAATCATATATGGGAGCAACTGTAGTGGGAGTTGCTGCAATGCCATTACCCTTATACCCAGAGTTGAAGCTTGGTTTACCAGGTCCTGCAGTCTCAGATAAGTTAGAAAAATTTAACCCAGATTTGATACATGTTGTTAATCCAGCTGTACTTGGCTTAGGTGGTATATGGTTGGCGAAAACTAATAATATCCCTTTAATTGCTAGCTACCATACTCATCTTCCGAAATATCTGGAACATTACGGTATGGGTATGCTAGAGCCACTTTTGTGGGAATTACTTAAAGCAGCTCATAATCAAGCCTTGTTAAATTTGTGTACTTCCACCGCTATGGTCAATGAATTAAAAGATAAAGGTATTCAAAGGACTGCTCTTTGGCAAAGAGGAGTAGATACTTACAGTTTCAGACCAGATTTAAGAAGTGAGAAAATGAGAGATAAATTATTTGGAAAATATAAAGATGCTAATTATTTATTGATTTATGTAGGAAGATTATCAGCAGAAAAACAAATTGAGAGAATTAAACCAGTCTTAGAAAGTATCCCTAATGCTTGTCTAGCACTTGTAGGTGACGGACCGTATAGAAACCAGCTTGAAAAAATCTTCGAAAATACCAAGACTAATTTCATAGGATATTTATCTGGTGATGAACTTGCTAGCGCCTATGCCTCTGGAGATATATTTTTATTTCCCTCCAGTACAGAAACACTTGGTTTAGTCTTACTCGAAGCAATGGCCGCAGGATGTCCAGTAATCGGAGCTAACAAGGGGGGGATTCCAGATATAATTAGCGATGGGGTTAATGGTTGTTTATATGATCCAGATGAAAAAGATAATGGGGTACAAAGTTTGATTGAAGCAACAAAAAAAATTCTAGAGAATGAAGATAAAAGAGAAATTATGAGAAAAGAGGCACGAAACGAAGCAGAAAAATGGGATTGGAATCAAGCAACTTTACAACTGCAAAATTATTATTCAGATACGCTCAAAGAAATAGATCAAAATTGATCTAAATTATTAGGCTACGTGTGGGGGCGTAGGATTACTATATGAACTTAAAGGAAGAATTAGAGTAGCTATATTTTGGTTCTTTTCAGGCCTTTTTTTCTTTGAGAATTTTTTACCAAAAGGTACTCTTATAACATTAGTCCCTTCAATGGAAAAAATATTTGAGTTATCTCCAGAAAAATTATTTACAAAATTTGGTAAGTTGACATTTTTAACTGGCAGTTGCTTAACGTTACCAGATTTAAAATCTTTGGTCATAGCTTCAAATACCCCAAAAAATTTGATGCTCGAATATTTTAATAAAAAAATTTAAAAAAATTCTATAAGAAAATATTAAATTTTTATTCACATTGATAATAACTAAGTAAATGCAAGGACGCTAGTCCTTTAAGCACATTTTTTTTCTTCTAAAGTCTCATCTTGATTTACATTGCAAGAACAAATTAAGTTTCGATCGCCATATGCATTATTGATCCTAGAAACTGAAGACCAAAACTTAATAGTTGTTGGAGTTTTATAAGGGAAAGAAGCCTTTTCTTTTGAATAAGGATATTGCCAATTATCAGCAATTAATTCTTTCAGCGTATGGGGAGCATTGCTTATTACATTATTATTTTTTAATTCATGATTATTTTCTATTTCACTGATTTCTTCTCCAATCAATAGCATCGCCTCACAAAATCTATCTACTTCTGCCAAACTTTCACTTTCAGTAGGCTCTATCATTATGGTTTCTGGAACAGGCCAACTAATAGTTGGGGCATGAAAACTGTAATCAATTAATCGTTTAGCTAAATCATTGACACTCAATCCAGTTTTGGATTTTAAATCTCTAAAATCTAAAATACATTCATGTGCGACAAAATTATTTTTTCCTTTATAGAGAATCTTGAATTTATGTTTTAAGGAATGGGCAATATAATTTGCAGATAAAATTGCGTGCGAAGTTGCTTTCCTTAACCCACTAAGACCTGCCATTTTTATATACATCCAACTTATTGGAAGAATACTTGCACTCCCATGCTTGGCAGAAGATACGAAATTAAAACTATTAGATAAATTATTATCCATTAAAGAATGAGTAGGAAGGTATGGGCTTAAAGTTTCTGATGCAGCAACTGGACCTACTCCTGGACCACCACCTCCATGTGGAATGCAGAATGTTTTATGTAAATTCAAATGACAAACATCAACTCCATAGTTTCCAGGTTTGCATAATCCAACCTGAGCGTTCAAATTTGCTCCATCTAAATAGACAAATCCTCCCACAGAATGAATTAAATCACATATCTTTCTGATTTGTAATTCAAAAACTCCATGAGTAGAGGGATAAGTCAACATAAGAGCACCTATTTGGTTATCAAATTTCTTGACCTTGATTGACAAATCTTGATAATCAATATTTCCTTCGTCATCACATTCAACAGTTAACACGTCAAAACCTGCCATAACTGCACTAGCAGGATTTGTTCCATGAGCACTTTTTGGAATTAAACATTTTTTTCTTAACAATTCACCTTTTGATTCAAAATAAGAATTAATTGCCAATAAACCTGCAAACTCTCCTTGAGAGCCTGCATTTGGTTGAAAAGAAACTGATTTTAAACCAACAATCTCACTTATCCATTTTTCTAGGTCAGATATAATTTTTGAATAGCCTTTAGTTTGATCTGGTGGGGAAAAAGGATGCATGGAAGATAAATTAGCCCAAGAGACTGGATTTAACTCTGCTGCAGAATTTAACTTCATGGTACAGCTTCCCAATGGCATCATCCCATCTACCAAAGAAAAATCTTTTTCTGCAAGTCGGAATATATATCTCATTAATTCAGTTTCGCTTTGGTAATTTGTGAATATATCTTGCTGCATCCATGCACTGGATCTCATAGCTAAACTTTCAAGATGAAATTCTTTATCAAATTTTATATGCTCTAAATCTTCTTCTTTTTCTATAAGGTTTGCTATGAAAGTCAAAATATCTTTTATTTCTTTTTCATTACTAAGCTCATCTAAAGAGATCCCAAAGCCAGTTGAATTTTCAATAGTTGATCCCAACGGCAAAATTCTTAAGTTATAGCCATTTTTTAAAGCTTCATTATGGATACTCTGGGAGTGCTTAGAATAAACATCAACACTATCAAATCTAATCCCATCAGGAATATCAAAACCTAAAGCAGCTAAACTTGATTCTAAATTTATTCTCAACTCAACTAATCTCTTAGCAATTTGCGTTAATCCAGAGGGTCCATGATAAATAGCATAAAAAGAAGAAATTATGGCTAGTAAAGATTGCGCAGTACAAATATTACTAGTGGCCTTTTCCCTTCTAATATGTTGCTCTCTTGTTTGCAATGCTAGTCTTAGAGACTTTTCTCCATTTTTAGAGAGAGTTTGCCCAACAATTCTTCCAGGTATCAGCCTTTTATATTTTTCGCTACAAGCAAAATATGCTGCATGGGGGCCACCAAAACCCATTGGTACACCAAATCTTTGCATACTACCCACTGCTACATCAACACCAAATTCAGAAATTGGTTTAATCAAAACTTGTGCTAGTGGATCAATACATGCCGTAACAATAATTTCTGATCTATGTGCTTGGGATATTAAGAATGTGGGATCATATAATTGTCCATTTTTACCAGGTAATTGCAACAACATTCCAAAAACATCATCATGATTAGGAAGGTTGCTTTGAGTAAAGCGTTTTAAGGATATTCCCAAAGGTTTTGCTCTGGTTTGTAAAACATTAAAAGTATGATCAAAAACATTTGACTCCACTAAGTACACTATTGAAGATTTATTTTTTCTTGCGGAAAAACTCATGGCCATAGCTTCTGCTGCAGCAGTACCCTCATCCAACAAAGATGCATTGGCGACAGGGAATCCTGTTAGTTCACAAACAATAGTCTGAAAATTAAATAGAGCTTCTAATCTTCCTTGTGCAATTTCTGCTTGATATGGAGTATAAGACGTGTACCACCTTGGATTTTCAAGAACATGTCTTTGGATTACTTTAGGCATATGATTGTCATAATAACCAAGGCCTATAAGTGATCTCATTTTAGTATTTTTATTCGCAATCTCTTCTAATTCGTTTAAAGCCTCAATTTCTGAACAACCTTGTGGCAATATTTCTGAAGATTTATCTTTAAGCTGAATATCTTCAGGAATAACTTGATTTATAAATTGATCAATATTATTAAAACCAAGCTTTGAGAGCATTTTCTGCTCATCAGTATCACTCAAGCCAAGGTGTCTATTAATAAATAAATCTGAACTAACCGTGGATTTCATGTCTAATTTTTACTACAACTTAGCCTATGGATAAAGTTTTTGCTTTAATTTGGCATAACCTTTGATTTATATACATCTGAAGTCATCAAATCAGCAATTGATGCTTTTGATTCTGGTTTCAAAATGACTAACCAACCGTCTCCAATAGGATCATTCTGTAAAAGCTCAGGGTTATCAATAACACTTTCATTTACAGATACTATTTCCCCTGAAAAAGGCAGATAGACTTCCTCAACGGCCTTAACTGATTCTATTGTTCCAAAAGTCTCGCCTTTCTCTAAAGTCGCGCCTTCATCAGCCAATTCAACAAAAACAATATCTCCTAATTGATCAATAGCGAATTCACTAACTCCAATTTTTAATAATCCATTTTCTTCCAAGACATATTCATGAGTATCAGCATAGTTGAGGTTGTCAGGAAACTTGTAAGACATGATTAAGTAGATAAAGGAAGTAGAGAATCCTTTGAAATTAATTTTTCCTCTAATAGTTCAGATAATAATCGAATTAATGCAATTTTGATGTGAGCTATGTGAGAACCACCTTGAACATAAATATTGTAAGGATCTCTTAGAGGGGCATCAGCAGAAAATTCACTTGTACTACCTTCAATAAATGTGCCTCCTGCCATTAATAATTTTGAATCATATCCATCCATTGATGATGGAACAACATTCAGGAAAGAATCTACTGGTGAAGAATTTTGAAAAGATTGACAAACTTTTTGTACCAAATCAGGATTATTCAATCTTACTGACTGAATAAGATCAGATCTATATGTTGCTGGCTCTGGTAAAACCTTAAATCCCAAATTTTTAAAAACCCCTGCAACCATATCCGCACCTTTTAGTGATTCATGAACAATTTGTGGTGCTAAAAACAAACCCTGCAAAATTATTCTTCCTAGTCCAAAATTGATTCCTGCAGAAGAACCAATACCCGGTGAGGTTAATCTAGAACATGCCATCTCAACCAACTCTGCATCCCCTGCAACGTACCCACCAGTAGGAACGATTGTTCCTCCCAAATTTTTAATCAACGATCCAGCAATTATATTTGCCCCTTTAGAAATTGGTTCACTATCTTCAACAAGCTCCCCATAACAGTTATCAACAAAACATATACATTTAGGATCAAGAGAATGGATAAGACTACAAATTTTCTCTATCTGATGATTCGTAAGAGATTTTCTCCAGGTATATCCACAACTCTTTTGTATGAATACTAATTTGCATGAATTTTTTTTAAAATAATGAACAATTTTTTCTTCAAAAGAATCAAAATTCTCGCAGATATTTATTTGCTTATATTCAATCTCAAAATTTTTAAGTGATCCTTTTCCTCCGCCCCTTATTCCTATCACTTCTTCTAACGTGTCATATGGTTGTCCTGTAAGAGATAACATTACATCACCAGGTCTAAGAATTCCAAATAAGACAGAACTTATTGCATGCGTTCCACTTACAAATTGCATCCTCACAGCTGCCTTTTCAGCAAGAAACAATCTTGCAAAAACCGCATCGATTTTTTCTCTAGATATATCGTCATGACCACTACCAGAAGATTGATTGAAATGACTAGTAGAAACTTTTTCTTCCTTAAAAATTGTCAAAATATTTTCTAATTTCTGGAAAACCTGATTGGACCTTTCTTGGAAAACTTTACTTAAACTCTCTTCGACAGAAAGAACAAGGTTTTCAGCCAGTTTTGAGTTATTGTTTAGTGTCATTTATTATAAAAACTCATGTTATTTTTCAGAAGCTAAATTTCTTAATTCTGCGAGGAAAGCATTAGGTCCCCGACCCTGAAAATAAGAAAGTTTTTTTGAAGCCTCATATAAATCAAGTAGTTCACCATCTAATTCTTCTGCCGTATAATCTCTAATTCCTGCTATTACCTCAGCAAAACGTTCTCTACGGGCAGATTTATTAACGGCATAAGCTCCCATTACTTGTGTTTTACATGATCTCCAAGCCTTATTCTGACAAAAATGCACTGACAGAGCATCACTTAAAGCAGAAGCCTCTTCATCTTCTATGTACCAGTCAAAAGATGAAGGTAGAGATTTTAATCCTGAAAATATCTCGAATAACTCCCCGGCCGACAATGGATTACCAGAATCATTTTTTAAGGGTAATGCAGACTCTTCTAAAGATTTCCATAGCTCTGGGTAATCACTTTCAAAACGATCCCTGATTTTTTCTATACCTTGATCAAGAATCGTATTGACTTGAGCTAAAGCAAGAAAAACTTCAGGACCTGGCGAAGATAATTTCCCATTCCTAAGATTAGAAATTTGCGAATTATGAACTTTACCTAAATCAAGAACTTCAGAAAGTAATGGCAAAACTTTGTGAGACCAACCATTTCTTTCATGCCAGAGGTGTATCAAATGAGCCATAGCCCTTCGACCTCTAGATAATTTATCGCGATATCCGAGACTCACAGATAATTAAACTTATCAATAGTATAGTATGATAATATTACATATCGGTAATTTTGAAAATAGTATTTCAATATCATGAATTCAGTAATTTTCCAAGAAACAGCAAAATTAAAAAAACCTGTTCCAGCTGAAAAAGTTATAGAACTCTCAGAAAAATTATTGGAACCTTCCAGTCATTCAAAAAGATATCCTCCAAGACTACATAAAACGTGGGGGACAATAGTTTTTATGGTTGCAATTCATATTCTTTCTCTTATAGCTATACAACCAAAATATTGGAGTCTCCCTGCAGTCACTTCATTATTATTTTTTTACTGGGTTACTGCTTGTTTAGGAGTCACTCTTGGATATCACAGATTGTTATCACACAGATCGTTCATTGTTCCAAGATGGTTAGAAAGATTTTTTGCTACCTGTGGAGCTATAAGTTGCCAGCATGGACCAATAGATTGGGTAGGTTTACATAGGCATCACCACTCTTTTTCAGATACTGAAGTAGATCATCACAATAGTAAAAAGGGGTTTTGGTGGAGTCATATGGGTTGGATGTTTAAAGACGTTGAAGCACTAAAAGCTGTTCCAAAACTAAGTGCAGATTTAATAAAGGATCCATACTATAGATTTCTAAATAAATATTTTTTATTTTTACAAATTCCTATTGGACTTTCTTTGTACGCAATAGGTCAAAAATTAGGAGTTGGAGGTTGGGCTCTAGTCCTTTGGGGAATTCCATTGAGGCTTGTGGTTGTTTATCACATAACTTGGCTAGTCAACTCCGCGACGCATTGTTGGGGCAAAGCACCATTTGAAAGTGGTGATTCATCTAAGAACAATGCATGGGTTGCTGCATTAACATTTGGAGAAGGTTGGCATAATAACCATCATGCATTTCCCAATTCGGCAAAACAAGGATTATTTAGAGGTCAGATAGACTTAACATGGGAACATATTAAGATTCTTGCGAAATTTGGTCTTGCAAAAAAAGTAAAGTTACCCTCTAGGTCTTATTATTAATTATATTGTTCAATATTTTCATGGCTAAAAGAGTACAAGTCGCATTAACTGAATCAATCGCATCACTAGGTAAAGAAGGAGATTTAGTTGAAGTAGCACCTGGATACGCAAGAAATTTTCTATTACCTTATGGCAAGGCAATGAATGTAACACCAGCAGTCCTTAAACAAATTGAAAGGAAGAAAGAAAAAGAAAAAATCGCTGCTGATAAATTAAAGCAAGAAGCTCTAGATTTCCAAACTGCATTATCTACAATAGGTAGGTTCACTATTAAAAAACAGGTTGGAGAAGATGGTGTCCTTTTTGGAACCGTTACCAATGGGGATGTTGCCGAAGCAATAGAAGCAGCAACTAAAAAAGAAATTGATAGAAGAAACATTACTGTTCCTGATATTCATAATTTAGGTTCCTTTACTGCAAAAATAAAATTACATCCAGAAGTAAATGCAGAAGTAAATATTGAAGTAACAAGTTAATCAATTTGTTGCATTATTTTGAAAAGTAGCCAGAGTATATATCTAAGCAATTAAAGATATGGTTTCCGTACCTTTTCCAAATAATGGGCAAAATAAAAATTTTAAAAAGGATTTTAATAGTGAAAATGCTGGATTAGTTCCTCCTCAAAACGTTCAAGCAGAGGAAGCTGTTCTTGGTGGCATACTTCTTGATCCAGACGCTATCGGAAGAATTGCAGATTTAATTAAACCTGAAGCTTTTTATATAAATGCTCATCAAGAGATTTATAGAACAGCATTAATGTTGCATACCCAGGGTAAACCAACTGATTTAACATCAATGAGTGCTTGGTTAGCAGATAATGGATCACTAGAAAAAATTGGAGGGAACAGCAAACTGGTAGAACTAGTTGAAAATGTTTCCTCTACAGCTTCCATAGAACAAGTTGCTAATTTAATTAACGACAAATTCATGAGAAGGCAACTTATCAGATCTGGAAATGAAGTGGTTCAACTAGGTTTTGATCAAACTCAAGATACTAATGAAGTTCTAGATAAAGCAGAGCAAAAAATATTTGAAATCAGTCAAGAAAAACCTTCAAAAGGTCTGACTCAAGCAGCTGAAATCCTTACAAGTACTTTCAATGAAATTGAGTCAAGATCATTAGGTACTTCAGTAGCTGGAATTCCTGTAAATTTCTACGATCTTGATGCGATGACTCAAGGTTTTCAAAGAAGTGATTTAATAATTGTTGCTGGAAGACCTTCAATGGGGAAAACTTCAATAGTTCTTAATCTGGCTAAAAATGTTGCACAATCTCAAGATTTACCTGTGTGTATATTTAGCCTTGAAATGAGTAAAGAACAGTTGACATATAGACTACTCTCTATGGAAGTGGGAATAGAAAGTGGCAGGCTAAGAACAGGAAGATTACAGCAAGATGAATGGCCATTACTCGGAGAAGGTATCAATTCATTAGGTCAATTACCAATATTTATAGATGATAAGCCTAACTTAAGTGTTCTAGAGATGAGATCTCTGTGCAGGAGATTAATAGCTGAACAAAAAAAAGAACTTGGATTAATTGTGATTGATTATCTGCAGTTGATGGAAGGATCAACCCCTGATAATAGAGTGCAAGAACTTTCACGAATAACAAGAGGTCTCAAAAGCATGGCCAGAGAATTAAAAGTACCAGTAGTAGCTTTATCTCAGCTTAGTAGAGGGGTTGAGTCTAGAACAAATAAAAGACCAATGTTAAGCGATCTAAGAGAATCAGGATCTATTGAACAAGACGCAGATTTAGTATTAATGATTTATAGAGATGAATACTATAATCCGGAGACTGAAGATAGAGGAATTACAGAAATCATTGTCACTAAACATAGAAATGGACCCGTAGGAACTGTTAAATTATTATTTGAACCTCAATTTACGAGATTTAGGAATTTAGCTAATTAAATCACTCCTAAAATGCAAGATCATCACTCAACAAATGAATCTTTTGACGTCATCGTTATTGGAGGAGGACATGCAGGATGCGAAGCCGCTATAACAACAGCAAAATTAGGTTTTTCTACTGCCTTATTTACAATCAATCTAGATAGAATTGCTTGGCAACCATGTAACCCTGCAGTTGGGGGACCAGCAAAAAGTCAGTTGGTTCATGAAGTTGATGCATTAGGTGGGATTATTGGTAAATTAGCCGATGAGACAGCTATTCAAAAAAGAATATTAAATGCAAGTAGAGGCCCAGCTGTATGGGCGTTAAGAGCTCAAACAGATAAAAGAGAATACTCAAAAAGAATGATCGAAATACTACAAAATACAGATAATTTATCTTTAAAAGAAGCAATGATTACTGAACTGGATATTGCAAAAACTGAACAAATTGGATTGAACTCAAAAAAAATCTTAAAAAAAAGAATAAAGGGTGTAAAAACATTCTTTGGTAGTTATTATTCAGCAAAATCAGTTATCATCACAGCTGGTACGTTCTTAGAAGGAAGAATATGGATAGGAAATAAATCAATGTCAGCTGGTAGATCGGGTGAACAAGCAGCACAAGGTCTTACTCAGAATTTGCACGAAATTGGTATCAAAACAGAACGTTTAAAAACAGGTACTCCAGCAAGAGTTGATAAAAGAAGTATCATTTTTGATGAATTAGATATTCAACCAAGTACTGCAGCAGATAAATATTTTTCGTTTGACCCAGATATAAAAAATAATATGCCCCAAGTTAGTTGTCACATCACAAGAACAACTACCAAAACACATCAACTAATTAGAGACAATTTACATTTAACTCCCATTTACGGCGGTTTTATTGATAGTAAGGGGCCAAGATATTGTCCATCAATTGAAGATAAAATCGTCAAATTTGCTGATAAAGAATCACATCAAATTTTCTTAGAACCAGAAGGAATTAATACCCCTGAAATATATGTACAAGGATTTTCTACAGGTTTACCCGAAAATATTCAATTAGAACTTTTAAGGACCTTACCTGGATTAGGTGAATGTAAAATGTTGCGACCAGCATATGCTGTGGAGTATGACTATATACCTGCAACACAGCTCCAAACATCACTCGAAACGAAAGAAATTGAATATTTATTTAGCGCCGGACAAATTAATGGCACTACTGGTTATGAAGAAGCAGCAGCACAAGGATTAGTTGCAGGAGTCAATGCGACAAGAAAACTAAACAATAAAGACCCAATAATCTTCACTAGAGAAAGCAGTTATATAGGAACAATGATCAATGATTTAATTACAAAAGATCTCAAAGAACCATATAGAGTTCTCACTAGTAGGAGTGAATATAGATTAACTCTCAGAGGAGATAATGCAGATAGAAGATTAACACCATTAGGTTATCAAATAGGGCTAATTAATGAGAAAAGATGGTCGGCCTATCAAGAAAAAATGAACCTCCTCGAAGAAGAGAAATTTAGATTAAATAACACTCGTTTAAAAAATACCGATGAAATATCAAAAAAAATAGAATTAGAAACGGGATCAAAAATCAAAGGCTCAACAACTTTGAAAGAACTCTTAAAAAGACCAAACTTTCATTATTCAGATCTAATTAAATATAATTTGAATGAAAGAAATCTAGGTTCTTCAATACAAGAAGGTGTTGAAATAGATATTAAATACGAGGGTTATCTTAAAAGACAAAAAAACAACATTGAACAAATAAATCGTCAAAGCTGTAAATCTCTGCCTCAAGAAATAAATTATGAAAAGATAGATACATTATCTTTAGAAGCTAGAGAAAATTTGAATAAGATAAAGCCAAAAAATTTTGGTGATGCTTCAAAAATTCCCGGTGTAAGCAAAGCTGATTTAACTGCTTTACTTGTTTGGCTAAAAATAAGAGAGATAAAAAAAGATAAGGCGAATATTTTTGCTGAAAAAAAGTTATCATCTTAAAAGCACTCCGTCAGAGCACTGAATAATAAACTTTTTAACTCACCAAAAATTTTATGGGAAGAAAAAGCCTCTACTTTTTTAGTGAAAAATTCATTACCAAAAATATCTGGTCCATGGAAATTAATGCTGCTTGGGGATGGAAGTCCTACAAGACATTTACAGCTTTTAACTAATCAAGAGACGAAAATTAAATTAATTTCAATGCAAGTAGATCCTCTATTCATTGCAGAAGGTCCTAAAGAATTAAATCAATTAAATGGACCTTTAATTAGAAGACAAGTATGGATTAAAAACAATAATAAAAACCTAGCATGGGCTGAAAGTTGGTGGAATGCAGAACAAGTGAATGAAAATTTAAAAGCCAAAGAAGAACCAATTTGGAAGAATTTGACACAAGACAGATCAGAATTGTTTAGAGAAGTTGATCGAATTTCACTTGTTAATTCAAATTGGTTAGAGGATCAATTTTGTTTTAAAGGTCCCTTCTGGTCAAGAAATTACAGATTTTTTCGAGACAAAAAGCCCCTAACAATTATTAGAGAAGTATTCAATCCACATTTAGAAAGTTTATTAGGCTATTCAGGAATTAAAGAATTTACGAACCTATACTCTTCTTCTTCTTGATCTGGGAAGATTTCTTGATTTTGATTGAACTTGTTGGTTTGATTGATCTCTCGAAGTATTAATCTCTTTTTCTGAAGCTCTTTGCCATCTTTCAACTTTGAGATCCATTTGATCTGGCCAATCTTCGTCCTTACTCTCTTTCACGTAAGGTAATTTCTTTTGCTCAGTTGTCTGTAAATTTTTTGGTTGCCTTAAAGATATTGCTTCTAAGGGTCTTTTTGAGTGCTGTTTAGCAGATTCATAAGAATTTGATTCTCTGGAAAATGTCTTAATATCCCTATTATCGTCGTAAAAATTTTCATCATTCCAATCATCATTATCTTCATCAAAAAATAAATCCACTTTTTCAGATACCCATCTTCCTACTTTTTTAACACTCTTACTTGTTATTCCTTGAAAATCTGAGTTCCTTCTTTTTCCTGGCCTGGCACCAGATACTCCATCAACAAATTGTCTGCCAGTTTCGAAAATTTTATCAACCTGTTTATCAACAATATTTTTATCAAAACTATTTCTAAGATTTTTAATTCTCCTTGAATCCATAAATTATTTTGCTTTTTAAAATATAAATTACATTAAAAAAATAAATAATTCCAAATATAGAAACAAAAACACATCTTATATTTTTAATCAAACAAAATTAAACAGTTTTTATTCCATGATCCATTAAATAAATTTACACAACATTTTTTACAGGCAATATTCTTTATCCTTTTCCTGTAGAAAAATTTCTCACCACAATTTTGACAAGTTCCTATGTATTTTAATTCTCTCCTTTCAATAGGAAATGAGTGCCTTACAGAAATTTGAAAATTCTTCTCTTTCTCATTAATTTCATTCATCTTTTCTAAGAAATTTGGACCATGTATCTCATTTTTTTTTAATATCCTATCTACCCATGCATGAATCATTTCATGACATAAAGTACTGTTTATTTCACTATTAGATAATTTACTCAAAATAGGTTTCGATAAGATAATTTCAGAATCTACAAGGCCATTAATTCGTTTTCTTTTATAAAAACCAGCAGTAGTTTTTAATCTATTATCACTCCATCTAACTTTTACTAATGGTTGATTATTAACCGCTAGAGAATTTTCAAAATATTGGCTATTAAATTTATGAAATAAAGGTAAAAGAGGAATTACAGGCATTATGGATTAAAATTAGTATTATTTTGACAAAAAAAGCCATCAAAAACGATTTCTTTTCTTAAAGTAATAAAAAACTTAAATCAACATGGATGCAACACTAGTTAAAGATATCGGAATTAAAGCATTATTAGTTGGCGGAGCTGTACTAGTTTCTTTTTGGACTTTTAATGCAGTCAAATTAGTTAT
>CACGBL010000011.1:0-39717 GCA_902571355.1 uncultured Synechococcaceae cyanobacterium
GAAGAAAAAAATGCCACTGCATTTTTAGTGAATAATCTTAATGATAAATACTTATACTGGCAAAATTGTTCTGGAAATTTAATTGAGAAGTTTAGGGTTTTAAATAACTCTGGAAATTTGGATATTCTTACTTGTGCTGCTACTCACGGATATCTGCCAATTTTAAGAGAGAATCCTGAAACTGTAAAAGGACAAATCCATACGGCTATTAGGAGCCATGAAAATATTTTTGAAACAAAGCCTTTAGGTATTTGGTTACCTGAATGCGCTTATTATGAGGGTTTAGATGAAATACTATTCAATTCTGGAATTAGATATACGATCTTAGACGGACACGGGATTCTAAACTCCACACCAAGGCCTAGGTATGGTGTATATGCTCCAATATGCTCGAAAAAAGGAGTGGCATTTTTCGGGAGAGATAGTGAGTCAACCTTGCCCGTTTGGTCCGCTAAGGATGGGTTCCCGGGCGACAAAGTCTACAGAGAATTTCATAAAGATTTGGGGTGGGAATTACCTCTCTCAAAGCTCCAAAAGAAGGGTATTTCATCAAAAAGACCTTTGGGGTTAAAGTTTCATAAGATTACAGATGAAAACATTTCTTTAGGAGGGAAAGAGTTTTACCTTGAAAATGAAGCCAAAAATAAGGCGGCAGAACATGCTGATACCTATCTTCTAGCGAGATCCAAACAACTAGAAAAATTAACTTTATCCTCTTCCTTTAAGCCTTTATTGGTAGCTCCATTTGATGCAGAGTTATTTGGTCATTGGTGGTATGAGGGGCCTTTTTTTATTGAAACTATACTAAAGAACTCTAGTAAATATTCAATTAGGCTTACAAATTTAAAAGAATTCTTAGTGCAAAAACCAAATCTTCAGATTTGTGATCCATCACCATCAAGCTGGGGGCAAGGTGGTTACCATAATTACTGGATTAATGATGCAAATGCATGGATTGTTCCAGAAATCACAAAGGCAGGCTCAACATTTGTAGATTTGTGCTTGGAAAATTTTAATGATGATTTATCTTTAAGACTCTTCAAGCAAGCTGCAAGAGAACTACTTCTTTCTGAGTCTTCTGATTGGAGTTTTATTTTAAGAGCTGGAACCACAACTGAACTCGCAAAAGAGAGAATAGAAAGACACTTATTTAGATTCTGGAAATTGGTTGAAATGATTAAAAATCATTCTAATGTTAATTTAAAATTTCTTGAAGATATTGAGGAAGAGGATAAAGTCTTCCAAAATATTAATATTAATGATTGGCGAAAAAAAAATACTAATTTAATTTGAGCATTCCTAGTTTTACTTTTAGAGGTGAATTTATAAACATCTTACTCATAACGTAAATTAGTTTTGGAAGTGGAAGTGTATTAGTAAGAAAACCTACCCATTCATTAGTTGATAATCTAAAGAAATTTGAGAAAAAGCTTCTTAATCTACTTTCGTCAAAACTCATCAATCTTCTTAGACCATATTGGTAAAGTTTATGTCTTTGTGTTAACTCGTAAGGCCATAGGATTTCCCAACCTTTTGAAGCTAACTCAAGTGAACTTAGTTGAGGTTCTTTTAAAAAGATTGCTAATTTTTGTGCAAGGAGTGGAGCCCTTCTTAATAAAGATCCAACCATGTATCCTGATGCAGGATGAACCATACTTGCAGCCCCTCCGAAACCAAGTACAAATTGCTTTTTAAATGGGAGGGGTAAATTCATAGGGAAAAGGCAATTCTCTTCATGAAAAATTTCACTTACCTCAATACCTTTACTATTAAGTCTTTGATAGAGTCTTTTTTTAAGATTTTCTTGGGATACTGCAGGATAACTAGCTAATGAAGTTTCTTCAACAAAAAAAGTCTCGTTGCCAAGATCCATTGCATAAAGAAAGGAAGGAGATGATAACTTTTCTTCATTGTTTAAATGATTTGGACGAAAATCCATTAGAACAAATTGTTCTTTATTAACAGGTGGTGATGTAAATTTACCTACAATTCCGTAAGCAGCTTGTTGAGCGATTTCATTTTGAACTGGTCTTTTTACAAAATTACTTTTATGACCACTTGCGTCAATAACTAATCTCGCCTTTATTTTGAGACCTGAAAAACAAATAACCTCAGATAGTTTATTTTTTTCTTTAATGTCTTTTGCTGTTTCATTCAACCATTCAATCCCTTTACATTTTTTTAAAAGTTCATTTTGAAAGGCTTCTTGATTTATTAAACCATAATCGTAGTTGTGTTTTGTCGGAGTATCCCCTTTTTTATTTTCTCCATCTCCAAAAAAACTAACTGTTTGACACCATCTATGAGATAACAAGGACTCTAACCCTAATTCTTCTAATTCAGATGCCCAGATACCATAAGTATTCTCCCATTTTTCATTTGGAGATTTAGTTGATATTCCCTTAATATTAAGATCCTGATTGGCTAATTCTGAAGCTAGACATAATGCTGCAGGACCTGAACCTAAAATTAAAATATCAAGTATTTCCATATTATTATTTAGCTCACCATAAGGCTTTTAATTTTGTTCAACTGAGCTGGGTTGGTCTTCTTCCTCTAATTGTTCACGAGGTACCAACACCACTTCAGATAAATGATCACCGTCATCTAATCTTTGTAATTTTACTCCTGTAGCTGCCCTGGATTGCTGAGAGATTTTATCTGCGTTTGTTCTTACTATTACGCCTTTTTCGGTCACAAGTAGTAATTCTTCTCCCTCGCCAAGGACCTTTAAACAAACTAGCTGATCATCTTTAATTCTAAATTTTATTGCTCTCAAACCCATTCCTGCTCTTTTTTGTAATCTAAACTGAGTTACAGGTACTCTCTTCCCTAGTCCAAATGCACTGGCTATTAATACCCATGGACCATCGGAAGAGTTTTCCTCAACATTATCATCAAGATCTTCTGTGAAATCATCAATTTTAGCCAATTGATCAACCAAATTAGATGTTAAAACATCCATAGAAACTAGATTGTCTCCCTCTCTCAAGTTCATTGATTTAACCCCTCTTGCAGTTCTACCAAGTGGTCTTAATTCATTGATATCTAGTCTGAAATGAATCGCCATTCCTGTTTTAGATCCAATTAAAACACTATCACCTTCTTTTGATAATCTGACCCAGGTTAGAGCATCTCCATCCTCAAGATTAATTGCGATTAGTCCATTTGAACGAATTTTTGAGAAAGCAGAAAGTGCAGTTCTTTTTATAAATCCAGCTTTGGTTAGCATTAATAAATAATGATCGTCAACAAAAGAATCCACAGCAACTAATGAAGTAATTTTTTCTTCTCTTGGTATTGGTAGAAGTTGAACTGATGGAGTACCTTTTGCCGTTCTGCTACTCATAGGAACCCTATATGCTGGGAGAGCATAAGCTACTCCTCTATCACTGAAAAGCACAAGAGTATCATGATCGTTACAGCTTATAAATAATTTTACGTCATCATCTTCTTTGGTTTTTGTGCCAGCTTTACCCCTTGAACCACGACTGGTAGATTCAAAATCATTAACAGGCATTCTTTTTAAATAACCTGCTTCAGTTAATAGAACTACGGATCTGTCATTAGCAATGAGATCAATATCATCTAACCCGCCGCCTAAATCTAGTATTTCTGTTTTCCTAGGAGAAGAAAATCTTTCATCGATTTTATTAAGTTCTTCAAGAATAATTTCAAAAATTCTTTCTTTACTATTTAGTATTTGTTGATATAGATTGATTTTTCGGGTTAACTCATTATGTTCTCCTTTGATTTTATCTGCTTCTAGTGCTGTTAATCTTCTTAACTGCATTTGTAGAATTGCATCTGCTTGTATGGAAGATAATTTATGGTCGTTTTGTAATTTTTCTCGAGCTGATATTGAATCTTTTGCTGATCTTATTAGATTTATAATTTGATCCATAGCATCTAAAGCTAATAAAAGACCTTTTACAATATGATCTCTTTCTTCTGCTTTTTTCAATAAAAATGTTGTTCTTCGCCTTATTGTTTCAACCCTGAAATCTAGAAAAACGTCTAACATTTTCCTAAGTGAAAGTGTTGTGGGCTCTCCTTTTACTAGAGCAAGGATATTTGCACTAAAGTTATTTTGTAGGGGTGTTAACTTAAATAAATTATTTAAAACTACTTGTGGGTAGGCATCTCTTTTTAGTTCAATAACAATCCTCATCCCATCTCTATCACTTTCATCTCTAATATCAGAAATACCTTCTAATTTTTTTTCATTAACCAAATCAGCAATTCTTTCTATCAATGCCGCTTTATTGGTTTGAAATGGAAGCTCTGTAATTATTACTGCGTCTTTCTCTGCTCTACCAATTGATTTAATTTGCTCAATATTTGCTACCCCTCTCATGGTTATTGACCCCCTTCCTGTTTTGAATGTTTCTCTAATACCGTCTCTGCCTAAGATTTGACCACCTGTGGGAAAATCAGGACCCTTAATTATTTCAAAAAGTTCACTATCTTTAATTGAGGGGGTTTTGATTATTGATTTAAGACCATTAATTAATTCCCCTAAGTTATGAGGTGGAATATTAGTTGCCATTCCCACTGCTATTCCAGATGATCCATTTAGAAGTAGTTGAGGGATCCTAGCGGGTAGAACTGTTGGCTCTTGCTGAGAACCGTCAAAATTATCGGCAAAATCTACAGTTTCAGATTCAATATCCTCTAATAAACTTTCATCCGTAAGAGACTGTAAACGAGATTCTGTATATCTCATTGCTGCTGGAGGGTCGTTATCAACAGAACCAAAGTTTCCATGGCCATCTATGAGTGGCATCCTCATAGAGAAATCCTGGGCCATCCTTACCAAAGCATCATAAACAGCAGTATCGCCATGAGGGTGGTATTTGCCAAGTACTTCTCCTACAACTCTTGCACATTTTCTGTATGGTCTACCGCTAGTCAAACCAAGTTCATACATTGCATAAAGAATTCTTCTGTGAACAGGTTTTAATCCATCTCTTGCATCTGGCAGAGCACGACCAACTATAACGCTCATTGCATACTCTAGGTATGAACGAGACATCTCATTTCTTAGGTCAGTTTGAATAATTCGGTCGTTATCTTCGCTTAATCCTGAGTTATCGGGATCTAAAATATCAGACATACAAAAATACTTTATTTAATAATAATCGCTGATTGTCATAATGAATAAAAAAAAAGATTTATTTAATTCCCAAATACTCACATTTACACACAAATCAAAATAAAACCTGTTGTTTTTGAATAAACCTTGGCTTATTACCCCTTTAGTTGTTAATTTAATCAGAATGAGAGTAAACTTTCGTGAATATTCAACTTGGTTTAAATAAAGAAGTCAGACGGGCTTATGGCATCGATGAAATAGCTTTAGTCCCTGGTAATAGAACACTTGATTACGATTTGACTGATCCTTCTTGGGCAATAGGTGACTTCAAAAGAGAAGTTCCGATCGTAGCTAGTGCTATGGATAGTGTTGTCGATGTCAATACGGCTGTAGAGCTCACAAAATTAGGTTCCTTAGGGGTTATTAATATGGAGGGCATACAAACACGATATGAAAACCCTGATGAAATATTGAACCAAATAGCATCAGTCGGGAAAAATGATTTTGTTCCATTAATGCAGAAAATATACAGTGAACCGGTAAAGGAGGGATTGATTGTGCAAAGAATAAATGAGGTGAAAGAAAGAGGAGGTATTGCAGCTTTTAGTGGGACTCCGCAAGCTGCCATTAAGTTTAAAGAAACACTTAATAATTCAAAAATAGATTTATTTTTTCTTCAAGGCACAGTTGTTTCTACTGAACATCTAGGTATGGAAGGTAAGGAAACCTTAAATATTAAAGATCTTTGTCAATCTATGAATGTCCCAGTTGTAGCGGGTAATTGTGTTACTTACGATGTTGCAAAACTTCTCATGGATGCTGGAGTTGCAGGATTGATGGTTGGGATAGGACCTGGAGCGGCATGTACATCAAGAGGAGTATTGGGAATTGGAATCCCTCAAGCAACTGCAATTGCTGATTGTAGTGCGGCAAGAAATGATTACTTTAAAGAAAGTGGTCGCTATATTCCTATTATTGGTGATGGAGGAATTGTTACTGGCGGAGATATCTGTAAATGTTTAGCATGTGGAGCAGATGCTGTAATGATTGGATCCCCAATAGCTAAATCCTCAAACGCTCCAGGTAAAGGATTTCACTGGGGTATGGCTACTCCAAGCCCAGTATTGCCAAGGGGCACAAGAATTGAAGTTGGTTCTACAGGATCCTTAGAAAGGATAATTAAAGGTCCTGCATTACTTGATGATGGGACACATAACTTAATGGGAGCCATTAGAACCTCAATGAGTACTCTTGGGGTGAAAAATATTAAAGAAATGCAAGAAGTTGAAATAGTTATCGCACCATCGCTTCTCACAGAAGGTAAGGTTTATCAAAAAGCTCAGCAGCTTGGGATGGGTAAGTAGTTCACCTGCAGAAAATTTATAAATCCTTAGTGAATTAAGTATTAATTTGAAAAATTTTCTAATTAGGAGTTATTATTAAATGATGGGGGAAACCCCATACTCCTCACACACTAAATCGCCCGATTACTCGGGCTTTTTTAGATATTTTGTTACTTATATTATTTAATCTGTAATGAAATCATCACTTAAAAGAATTGCCTGCTAAATTTTCAAAAAGGAATACTTAAATTATGTCATCAGCTCCAGCCGTAACTGATTCTTCATTTGACAAGGATGTACTGCAAAGTGATCTACCAGTATTGGTTGATTTTTGGGCACCATGGTGTGGTCCATGTAGGATGGTTGCACCTGTTGTAGAAGAAATCTCAAAAGACTTTGAAGGGAAAATTAAAGTTTTTAAATTAAACACAGATGAGAATCCAAATGTAGCCAGTCAATACGGAATTAGAAGTATTCCTACATTAATGATCTTTAAAGGAGGTCAAAAGGTTGATACAGTTGTTGGTGCTGTGCCAAAAGCAACTCTTTCGAGCACTTTAACTAAGCATTTATAAATTTAAAAGCTTTGCATAAAATTGGACTTATAGACTATGGAATGGGCAATATTCATTCTGTAACAAAATCTCTAGAAAGTCTTGGAGAAGAAATTATATTAATTAAAAACTTTAATGATTCCAAGCTTTGTAAGGCGATAATACTTCCTGGGGTTGGAGCATTTGATCCAGCGATGAAGAACCTTATAAATACTGATTTGATAACTGATTTGAAAAGTTGGATTAAAAGTGGGAAATCCTTTTTTGGGATATGTTTAGGTCTCCAACTCCTTTTTGAATCTAGTGATGAAGGAAAAGTTCAAGGGCTGGGAATTTTAAAAGGGAAAATCCAAAAAATACCCAACATTGTTAATCAAAGAATCCCGCACATGGGTTGGTGCCAACTTTTACCTAAAAAAAATAATACTTTATTTGGGATTGAAGAATTAAATAATTGGGTCTATTTTGTACATTCCTATCATGCAATCCCTGATGACTTAAATATTATTGCAGCTCAGGTTGATTATGGACCTGAAAAATTAACTGCAATGATAGAGAATGATAATTTATTGGCCTGTCAATTTCATCCGGAAAAATCTGGAATAACCGGTGAAAAACTTTTGAGAAGATGGCTGAGTAATATTCAATAACAGATGCTTAAGGATGAAAGCTAACTTAAGATTAATAGGTGGTAAAAAACTCCAAAGTCCAAATAATTCTTTTACCAGACCTACAACTTTGAGAGTGAGAGAGGCCATTTTTAATATATTGAACAAAAGAGTTGAAAATAGTAACTGGTTAGATTTATTTAGTGGAACAGGAGCCATATCATGTGAAGCCTATAATCACGGGGCGAGCAAAATAATTGCGATTGAAAAAAACAAAATCAACTCAAAAGTTTGCTTAGAAAATTTATTCTCGTTGGAGAATATAGAGAATAGGAGAAATGATATCGAAGTTATTTGTAATGATGTTTTGAAATGGACAAAACCTAATTATGAGAGAAACTTATCATCTAGAAATATGAATTTAAACAAATTAAAATTTGATTTTGTTTATCTAGATCCTCCATATGATGTGAATTTCCATGAATTAGTTTTAAAACAGTTATTTAATTGTAATTTTTTAAAAAAAGATTCAACGGTTATTTGTGAACATTCTCCAAATCTATTTATTAAAAAAAGTACTTTGTGGGAAACTATAGATGTACGAAATTATGGGCAGACAAGATTAACATTTTTAATCAATGTCCAGCATCCCTGAACCTCTTCTGTATTGATTCCATGCACTTACGAATAATCCAAGAAGAGTTATTGGGACTAAACCTAAAACAATTCCACATAGAAGAGGCTCGATCATTTTTTTGCCTTTTTTAAATTTCTTATTCACAATTGTTACATAGAGATTATTTTTTGTGTCAACATCTTCATCAACTGCAGCAGAAAGAGACTTTAAGAGAGAATTCTTAAAAATTGTTTTTGTTGTATTTGTAGTTTTCTTGATTTGTTTTTCAATATTTTTCTTAAATCATGATGAAAATAACAAATATATCATTGAAACTCTTGAGCTTAATGGCTCTGCAGAGGAAGGAGATGCTCTTTTTAAGATAAATTGTGTTGGATGTCATGGAATTACAGCGAGAGGATTAGTAGGCCCAGACTTACATTCAATTACTCAACGTTTGAATGATAAAGAGATAATAAAACAAGTTACTGGAGGCCTGACTCCTCCTATGCCAAGTTTTGAAATTGATCCTGTAAATATGTCCAATTTATTAAAATATCTTCATAGCCTTGAATGATTTTGGGGAAAAATTTTTCTAATTTAAAGGTAATTTTAGTTGAACCAAGTGGCCCTTTAAATGTTGGCAGCGTTGCTAGATTATGCAGTAATTTTGAAGTTGATGAATTAAGAATTGTTTCTCCTAAATGCGACATACTATCTTTAGAAGCAAAAAAAATGGCTCTTAAAGGTCAAAAATTTCTTAAACATTGTAAGGTTTTTGATGATCTTCAAAAAGCAATTTTTGATTGTGATTTGGTTTTAGCATCTTGTGGAAGGATTGATGTAAATAAAGACTCATTTTTTGTATCTTCTGAAGATATATTTGATTGGACTTTAACCTTTAAGAAGATAAATAATTTAGCAATTATATTTGGGAGAGAAGATAGAGGTTTAACTAACAGTGAATTGCTTTTAGCAAATAAAACCTTTAATATTTCAACTTCTCAGAACAATCCTTCATTAAATCTTTCTCACGCTGTTTCAATAGTTTTGTATGAATTAAATAAGTCTTCTAAAAAGAATTTAAATAATGAATTAAAAGTTTTTAACTTGGCATCATCGAAAGAAGTACATGATACATTTGTGGAGATAGAAGAAATGCTTTTGCGAGTTGGATATCTCTTAAAACATACCTCCAAGGCAAAAATCAGTAAATTTAAAAATTTTATTTTGAGGGCAAATACATCAATGCACGAAGTAAATGTTTTAAGAGGAATTGTCCATCAAATAAACTGGTTTTTGAACAATTCAAAAAAAAATAAGTAAGTATAAATTTGATTAGTTATTATTCACTTCTTGTTTTAATTTGATAGGGATATTTACTAAAAACATTTTCTGAAGTAACATCTATTGATTATTTGAATATTTAAGAAAACTAAAACTGTGCCAACAACAAAGAAAAGAAGAGTTTTTCCTTTTACAGCAGTAATTGGTCAAGAAGAAATGAAATTGGCTCTCTTGTTAAATGTTATTGATCCAAGAATTGGAGGAGTGATGATAATGGGTGATAGAGGGACTGGAAAGTCTACTACAATCAGAGCCTTAGCTGATTTGTTGCCTGCAATCGATGTTGTTAAAGACGATCCATATAATAGTTCACTAGTCGATCCTGATTTACAAAGTAAAGAAGTTTTGGAAAAAATTACTCAAGGAGAAAATTTAGAGAGTATTCAAAAACAAGTACCTATGGTTGACTTGCCTTTAGGGGCTACTGAAGACAGGCTTTGTGGAACTATTGATATAGAGAAGGCTTTGAGTGAAGGCGTTAAAGCATTCGAGCCTGGATTGTTGGCTAAAGCTAATAGGGGTTTACTATACGTTGATGAAGTGAATTTACTTGATGATCATTTAGTTGATGTACTTTTAGATTCGGCCGCTTCCGGATGGAATACAGTTGAAAGGGAGGGAGTCTCAGTTCGACATCCTGCGAGGTTTGTCCTTATTGGTTCAGGAAATCCAGAAGAAGGTGAATTAAGGCCTCAACTATTGGACAGGTTTGGAATGAGTGTTGAAGTTAAGACAGTTAGAGATGCTGAATTAAGAGTTCAAGTAGTTGACCAAAGAACTTCTTTTGATGATAATCCTGATGAGTTTTCATTGAGTGTTGAGAAACAACAGGATGAACTTCAACAAAAAGTTATTAAAGCACAAGAAATATTAAATTCTGTTCAAATGGACGATGACTTAAGATTGAATATTTCTGCAATTTGCGGAGAATTAGATGTAGATGGTTTACGTGGAGATATTGTTACCAATCGATCAGCAAGGGCAATTGCAGCATTTGAGGGCAGAACTGAAGTGCAAGAAGATGATATAGCAAGGGTTATTTCTTGTTCTTTAAGACATAGACTTAGAAAAGATCCCTTAGAACAAGTTGATTCAGGAGAAAAAGTTATTCAAGCTTTTTGTAAAGTATTTGATTTAGATGAAAAAGAAAATCTATCAAAATTTCAATTATCTGCTGAAGCTTAATAACAGTGAGAATAATTGGGATTGACCCCGGATTAGCTAGAGTTGGTTATGGAATAATTGAGATAGAAAATGAAAGAAAGACATTATTAGATTGTGGCGTTATTGAGACAGGTAAAGATAAAAAAGAAGAAGATAGACTTTATGAGATATTCCAAGATCTTAATGAGTTAATAAATCATTGGAACCCCACAGCAGCGGCAGTAGAAAAATTTTTCTTTTACAGGTCAAGTACTACCATTAGTGTGGTGCAGGCTAGAGGTGTGATTATGATGGTATTGGCCTCTAAAAAAATTCATGTTAGTGAGTATTCACCTGCTCAGATAAAATTAACAATTGCTGGATCGGGAAAGGCATCTAAGAAAGATATTCTTGATGCTGTTATGTACAACTTAGATCTTGACAAACCTCCAAAACCTGATGATTCAGCAGATGCATTGGCTATAGCACTCACAAAACTAAATGAGGATGGCTTTAACTGAAAAATTTAATATGACGATCTTTGAAAATAAGAAATTGGAGAGGGATAAGTTTAGAAAACTAAGAGATAGGATTTCTCTTGATCAAAGAGAAAATGTAGAAAAGAATGTAAGAATATATATTGATTCATTTGTTGAGGGATATAAAAGTATTGGTTATATAGGCATATATTGGCCTCTAAAAAATGAAGTTGATATAAGAAGTCTTAAAAAAAAATTTAGTTTAGCTTTGCCTAGATGTAAAAATAAAAAAGAGTTGTTATTTCATCCATGGGAAGAAAAACCTCTTACCAAAGATTCTGAGGGGATACTAAGTCCAAATAATACTTCCCCATTAAGTTATTTGCAGATAAGCATGATATTTGTACCATGTCTTTCCGTTGATAAAAATTTAACAAGATTAGGTTATGGAGGAGGTTATTTTGATAAATTAAGGAGAGATAATAATTGGAGAAATGTTCCATGCATCGGAGTATTAACTTCTAATTGTGTAAGTACGATTCCATTAACAAAAGCTGAGTGGGATATCCCTTTATCGGGCTTTATCACAGAAAAAGAAATATTTGTATAATAGAAGATTCATAAAGTGATTAATTTATAGTTTGAAATATGGAAAATCAGGAAAAATACTATAATCTATCAAAATTAGTACAAAAGTTGAAGAAATCAGAAGATGCAAAAAGGAAATATGAATACATTTTGTGGTTGGGTAAAAAATTGAAAGAACCAGATAGTGAAATCCTTGTTGAAGAAAATAAAGTTAAGGGATGCGTTTCAGAAGTTTTTGTTAAGGCAAATATTAAAGCTGGTAAATTATTTTGGGAAGGATATTCTGATGCTCTCATAACAAAGGGTTTGTTGGCCTTTCTAATAAGTGGATTAAATGAGTTAACACCAAATGAAGTTGTTGATATAGATAAGAAATTTATAGAAGATACTGGTTTAAAAGCAAGCTTAACCCCTTCACGATCAAATGGTTTTTTAAATATTTTATTGAAAATGCAGTCTCAAGCAAATGAATTTTTGTAGGCCTAATAATATAAAATTAAACTCAAAGTTAAAAGAAATAAAAAATGAGAAAATGCAAAATTGGGATTGTAGGTTTTGGAACTGTAGGTTCAGGGATATATAAAATATTAAGTTCTGAAGTTGATTCACATCCAATTCTAAAAGAAATAGAAATTGCAAAAATAGCAGTTAAAGATCTTAATAAAAAAAGGGATATTCATCTAGATAATAATTTATTAACTGATGATCCTTTTAAATTAATTAATGACCCCTCTATAGATGTAATTGTTGAAGTAATGGGTGGGGTTAATTTAGCGAAAGATATTATTCTGCAATCATTAAAATTAGGTAAATCTGTTGTTACAGCAAATAAAGCAGTCATTGCAAGATATGGAGAAGAAATATATAAAACTGCATCTAAAGAAGGAGTTTATATATTGTCAGAGGCGGCAGTTTGCGGGGGGATTCCTATAATTGAACCCTTAAAAAGATCATTAAAGAGTAACAGCATAAAAAAAATGGTTGGGATAATAAATGGCACAACAAATTTTATTCTTTCAAAGATGACAAATGAAAAAGCTGATTACAAGGAGACCTTAAAATTGGCCCAAAGTCTTGGGTATGCAGAATTTGATCCAACTGCAGATGTTGAGGGCCATGACGCTGCTGATAAAATTTCAATTCTTAGTGAACTTGCATTTGGAGGGAAAATAAAAAGAGAGGAGATTCATTCTGAGGGAATTAGTAAAATTAATCTAAAGGATATCGAATATGCCAATAAATTAGGGTTTGAAATAAAACTTTTAGCGCTCTCTGAAAGGGGACAAATTAATAGTAATGATTCACTCGCTTTGAATATTTGGGTAGGACCTTCTTTGATTCCAAAATCTCATCCATTGGCAACGGTTAAGGGAGTTAATAATGCTTTATTGATAGATGCTGATCCTCTTGGAGAGATAATGTTATACGGTCCAGGTGCAGGGAGTGGTCCAACTGCTGCATCAGTAGTATCAGATATATTAAATCTGCATGCCGCCTCAGTAAAAAATAATAATTCAATCGATCCATTATTATCTTTTTATTTCTGGAGAAACTGTCATATCATCGAATCTTCACAAATAAATAAAAAAAATTACCTTAGAATTATTTGTCTTGACAGTCCAGGTGTCATAGGAAAGATTGGAGATATTTTTGGAAAGAATAATGTATCAATCGAATCAATTGTTCAACTTGATGCAAGTGAGGACAAAGCTGAAATTGTAGTTATTACCCATGAGGTGAATAATGGAGATTTTGAGAAATCGAAGGATGAAATAAATTCGCTCAATGAAGTGAAAATTATTGCAAGTCAATTAAGTTGCATTTAAAAAAAATAGTTTGCAAATTTCTTTATAGCTTGGTAAACCGAAGAAAGTAAGTCTTTGGTTTTAGCACTTCAATGATTCATTCAAAACTATTAAATAGTAATAATGAAAATAATAACTTAACATGTTCCGCAAATCTCTATAAAGGTGCTTGTGTAAAAATCAAAAATAGCAATAAGACTTTTCAAGTAATTGGTTTAAATATAGGTAAAGAAATTTGTTGGATAAGAGAGTGGCCTTTTGCCTTTAATTCTAAAAAAACATTTGCTTTAGAAATAAATCAAATAACTTTGCAAATTTTTTGCTCAAATAATTCTTCAGAAAAATTAAGTAATTTTGAAATATGAAAAAAAAAGTTGTTTTATCAATATTTATTATTTTAATTTCTTTTTTACAGAATTCTTGTAGCTCAAAAAGAATATCTAAAAAAATCATAGTAGCAAGTTCTGGGAAAATTGAATCTTTAGATCCAGCTAGAGCAAATACTCTTAAAGCAATTCAATTAATCAGTTCTTTAGGAGACACATTATATGAATTAAATTCTGATGGAGAATTAATCCCTGAATTGGCTTCGGGGATGCCAATTATTTCAAAGGATAGACTTCAAATAACTATCAATTTAAGAAAGAATGTCTTTTTTCACGATGGAACTGTATTTAACTCAAATGCTATAAAGTTTACCTTTGAGAGATTCAAAAAAATTGGAACGATGAATTATATTTTAGGAAATAAGATTAAATCAATAGAAACGCCAAGTGAATATTCAGTCATAATAAATTTGAATAAACCTTCAAGTTCTTTAAATGGTTTGCTCACATCAGTAAATTTAACTCCAATATCTCCTACATTTTACAAACAATATTCTGATAAGTTTCTAAATGAAAAATTTGTTGGTACTGGCAAGTATGTGCTGACCAGTTTTTCTAATGAAGTTCAATCAATTGATCCAAATTTGGATTATTGGGGTGAAAAGCCATTAAATAAGGGCGTTAATTTTGTGGGATATTCAAATTCATCTTCTCTTTTTGGGGCTTTAAAAAGTAAACAAATTGACGTGCTTTTATCAAATTCAATTGATGATAGTCAGAGAAAAAGTTTAAATGATTTAAGCAAAAATAAACAGTTTAATGAAGGTAATAGCCCTTTCACTGAATTAAGTTTTATAAGCCTCAAAACTAGTTCTTATCCCTTAAGTAATCTTAATTTAAGATTGGCTTTAGCGAAAAGTCTTAATAGAAAATTGATTAGTGAGAAAGTAAGTTATGGATTAAGGAAGCCATCTAGATCAATTATTCCTCCGATATTAAAAAAAGATAATCAAGAACTGTGGCCTAAATATGATTATTTAGAAGCGAGAAGGTTATTGCAAAAAGAAAATTATTGCAATGGCAATATTCTAAAAATACCCCTTACTTATAGATCGAATGTACCAGCTGACAAGCTTATTGCTCTGACATGGCAAGAAGAAATTAAAAATTCTTTGAAAGATTGTATTGATATTGAACTCAATGGGGTTGAATCTACAACAGTTTATAAGAATTTAAGTTTAGGAATTTATACGGCAGTTCTTCTCGATTGGACTGGGGCTTATTCAGATCCAGAGGCTTATCTTACCCCTCTTTTAAGTTGTAATGAAATAGTTGACGGCATATGTAAAAAAGGAGAATCAGTTTACAGCGGTAGTTTTTGGGGATCTAATAAAGTGGAAAGTTTATTTCTTGAGAGTGAAAAAATAAGTGGAATTAAAAGATTAGAAAAACTTGTTGAAATTGAAAAAATAGCAGCAAGTTCAATACCTTATATTCCTATTTGGATCTCCTCTCAAAAAGCATGGTCACAAAATAAAATATCAAAACCTATTTTTAATGGAGCAGGAATAATTTCATTGAGTGATCTTGAGTTAATTAATGAGTAGAAATTTAAATAAACTACTAAATTATTCCTTATTAAAAATTTCATTAATACCGATAATGTTATGGATAATTTCTTCATTAGTTTTTATTTTATTAAGAGTTGCTCCCGGCGATCCTGTCGATGCCATACTTGGATCTGGTGCAGATGAGGTTTCTAGGGAATTTCTAAGAAATAAATTGGGGCTAAATGAACCTTTAATAAATCAATATTTTTCATATATTAAAAATATATTGCACTTAGATTTTGGCCAATCTCTTAGTACCCAAGAGCCAGTCCTTAATATTATTATAAAGTCATTGCCTGCAAGTCTTGAGCTTGGATTCTTTTCAATATTAAGTGCCTTACTAATAGGATTTCCATTGGGATTAATTGGCTTAAGAAATAGAGGGAAAAAGACTGATTATATTTCGAGAATATTAGGAATTGCTACATATGCGATCCCTCCTTTTTGGGGTGCAATGCTAGCTCAATTATTATTTTCTGTATTTTTTAATATTTCCCCAATTGGAGGGAGATTTCCTATATTTCAGCAACAACCCCAAATTACAGGTTTTCTAGTTTTAGATAGTATTCTTTCAAATAATATTATTGCCTTGAAAGATAGTCTTTATCATCTTGCACTTCCTTCGATTACCCTTGGCTTTTTATTAAGTGGTATATTCAGCCGCTCACTAAGAGTAAATTTGGATAAGACATTAAAAAGTGATTATATAAATGCTGCTATATGTAGAGGAATATCGAGGAAAAAAATATTTTTAAACCATGCATTGCCTAATGCTCTATTGCCAATTGTCACTATTTCTGGCTTGACTATGGCCTCTTTAGCAGGAGGCGCTCTTTTGTTCGAGGTGACTTTCTCATGGCCAGGTATAGCTTTAAGATTACATGAAGCTATTTCTCAAAGAGACTATACCTTGGTTCAAGGAATTGTAATTTTTACCTCTATGCTTATAGTCTCTCTAAATCTCTTCGTGGATATTTTAATCGCATATTTAGATCCACGAATAGAGTACTAATTTTCGGAAATTTCTTTTATCGTTTCAAGATCTAAAAGATGGAAGTCAAGTCCCAAATCTTTTTGGTTTTTAACTACATTAGGGATCTTTTGGTTTTTAATATTTTTTAAAAATTCAACTATAAATTTAGTAGATAACTCTTGTACTAATATTGGCTCTGAACCAATAAAAGATTCACTTATTTTGAAGAGGTCATTATTTTCTTCATAGCTTTTATTAATTCTTATTGGAGAGAAATGACTTGCTCCTTCAATAATTAGAAATCTATTTGATGGATTATCTAAAGCATAAAAAACTCTAAATTGTTCATTCATTAACGGTGTAATAAGGTCATAAGTACCACCTATTAGAAGAGTTGGTGCTTTTATGCCTGTACTATTTTCTTTTGGCCATACTAGACTTCCAAATGAATTAAAACCTACTATGGCACTGGCCTTATTAGTGTTATTTTTCTTAGGGAATGGTATTTCACTCAACTGACATTGAAGTAATTTTGATAAATTTGTTACCGCAAAGTCTTTTAATGCCGAATCACATTTTTCCTCCAGTTGATCAGTAGGTTTCTTGCCTTCATATAAAAGTGCTATTAAAGCACCAAGTGAATGCCCCATTAAAATATAAGAATCATTAGGTAAATCAAATTCTCCATTTTCATGAGCTTTCAATACAGCATCTAAATCTTTAATTCTATATAAGTAAAAGTCTGCACTTCCTGGTATTGTTTCCTTCCCATCGAGTACTTCTATGAATGATTCTAAATTACTCCCTCTATGATCTATGAATAATATTGGCCAGCCTCTTCTAGCCAATTCGTTACCTATCCATTTGAAATTATTAATTTCGCCTCCAAGTCCTGGCATAAATATTATCAATTCTTTATCAAAATTTTTTTTATTGCTTTTCCATATTTCAATTTCAAAAGGTTTTACTCGGTGAGGAGCATAAATTTTTTTTTCAATTTTTATTAAATCTTTAGTTGATTTTTTTTCAGTATTTTTAAAGGAATTTTGTTTAGATCTTTCAAGTTGATTTAATTTGGACAAAAGTTCTTGTTGCATTGATAATTCATTTTTCCAAGATGAAATTATTAAAATTAGATTATCAACATCCAGTGAAATTTCTTCTGATGGTAATGCCTTTATGATGTCTAAAGTTGAAACTTCTTTTTTTTGATCTAATAAATTTTCTATAGTGTTATATATTTCTGTTCCATTATTGTCATTTGGAACTTTAATGCTTTTGCTTAATTCTGTAAGAATTTTACGCCCTATCCAACTTCTTAATATTTCTCTATTTAATCCCTCTTCTTGGAAAACTGGAAATTCTAAAAATTTTGATAATTCAAAAACTCTTATAAATCCATTTTTTTTTAACCAATCTATTAATTCTGTTGAATTATCTTTGTATTTTTCTAATTTTGATAATTGTTCTATAGTAAGAGGGATTTCCATCTCTTCAAACTTAATATTTATCTTTTCAGCAGCCTTTAAACCATTATTAAAAAATAAACCACAAAAACTAAAAAAAATTATAAAAATGTATTTCACTAGTGATTAGTCCAAATAGTTTACAAATTAGCAAAAATTGGTGGATTCAATTTCCTTATCATTTGAGGTTAATAACCAAGATAAGATTTTTCGCTGCATTTGGAGCAGGAGGTGTTATTTATTTAACATCACTTATTTTTAATAACCTAGGATTATCAGCGACAGATATTGGCCTGGGATTTACCATTTCAGCAATAATTGGAACCGTAACAAGACTCTTTACAGGTAATTATCTTAATAAAACGGGAAAAATACAATTTCCGATAATTACTTCTTCAATACTAAGTATTGCCGCTAGCTTATGCCTCATTTTTTCAAAAGATACTTTTTTGTACATAATTGGACAATCACTTGTTGGAGCTGCTGCGGGAATATATTGGCCTGCTGCCGAGTTTGGGGTGCCCTATTTTTGTCATCCTATCGAAACACGTAAAGCTTATTCCCTTGTTAGAAGTTCGGAAGCTTTAGGAATATTCCTAGGGGTATTCTTAGGGGGGTATATGACGAATTTTTTGTATTCTAAATCAATATTTATAAATGATATCTTTTGCATGTTAGTTATCACGTATTTAATATCTAGAAATAGTTCTTCTATAAAAAGAAACTTAGAAAATTTTCAAAATAAATTAGTAGATCCAATTAATCAGGGAAAATTGAAATGGAATAAAAATTCAACAATAATAATTTTATCTATTTTATTGATAACTACCTCTTTAGCCTTGATACAAGTAACTTTGCCTCTGGACCTTGTTAAAGGTGGAGTATATCGTAATGCATTAAGCAAAGAAATTATTAGTCTTATAATTTCTATTCAGTTAATTTTATTGTTGTTTTTACAATGGCCTGTCGGTTCTTGGATATCTAAGAAAGAAAGATTATTTGGCTTGAAATTTAGTTTAATAAATTTCTCTTTCGCTTCATTTTTATTATTTATTTCTAGTTATTTAAATATCCCAGCGTTTTATTTAATTTCTTTGGCATTGATTTTAGTAAGTTTAGGGACTGCTTCATTTCTTCCAACATCAACAGATGTCGTTTTCAGAATAGCTCCTTCAAATAAAAAAGGTTTTGCACTTGCTCTTTTATCACAATGTTTCGCTATGGGTTATTTTTTTGGACCATTTATTTCAGGACGCATATTAGATCTATTTGGTTATGCTTCAATAATCTGGCTTTCAATTTCTATTTGTTGCTTTATTGCCTTTACAATTCTATTTAAGAGATTATTTTAATTAATCTTTTCTAATTCAATAATTCTTCTCTCTCTTAGAAACAAGAAAAAAGGTGCAGAGAATGCGAAGGCTATAAGAAAAGTTCCAATGTATACAACCCACATATTCTTCATGTTTAGTTTTTTTGATTCATTTACTATCCATATAAAAATAGCGCTTGCACCTACTAATAAGTCTCTAGAAATTGACTGAGCTGCAGGGTTTGCATTCGCTAAAGAAATGAAGTTATTTATATCAAAGCTGTTTCCATATTCCCTGGCAAATTCGAAATTTGCCAACATTGGTAGAACAGCTCCCAAAATTGATAGAAAAAGGTAAAGAAAAGATAGTATCTGTTTATTATCTTTTAAAATGTTAAATGAATTCACTTGTCAAAAATATTTCTTTTAATAATAGTATTTAAAAGCTTATGGTTGTTGACAAGAATAATAAAGTTGAAGATTATAAATTTAAAAAAGGAAATTTAAATTTTGCCGTTATTGGTCATGTTGAGTGGATAAATTTTTTAAAGGTTGATCAATTACCAAAACCCGGAGTTATTTCTCATTCTGAAAATTCCCTTGAGTATCCAGCTGGTGGTGGATCTATTATCGCGAAAATACTTTCTGATTTAACTTTAAACCAAATTCATTTTTTTACTTCATTAGGTAATGATGATTATGGGGATAAGTGTTTCAAGATTCTCTCAAATATGGGAATTAAGTTGCATGTAGCTTGGCGTGATAAACCAACTAGAAGTGGATTTAGTTTAATTGACTCTAAAGGTGAAAGAGCAATAACAGTTATTGGAGAAAGGTTAGCTCCAACTCATAAAGACAATTTAGAATGGAACATTTTAAAAAAAATGGATGGAATTTTTATTACTGCATCTGATTCAGAGATTTTTAAAATGGCTAGATCAGCTTCAATACTGTGTACAACACCAAGGGTAGGATTAAATACAATTAATAATTCAAATGTTCTTTTGGATGGATTAATAGGCAGTAATCTTGATCCCGGAGAAGTTTTTTCTTTTTCTGAATTATCGTTAAAACCGAAATATACTTTTAAAACCGAGGGAGAGAAGGGAGGCATAATATTCCCAGGAGGAAGATATAAGGCTCTTAAAAACAAAAAATTAAAGGTTGATTCTTATGGATGTGGTGATTCTTTTGCTGCGGGCATTCTTTATGGAATGGCATCTAAATGGGATATAGATAAAAGTTTAAATCTTGCTAAAATATTGGGAAGAGACGCTAGTGAATTTTTCGGACCATATGCAAATAATGATGAAAAATAATTGAATTAACACTTACATGAGCAATCTAGATAATAAAAATAAAAATATTCTTGTAGAAAACATTATTGTTTTCTTTTTATTTACTGTTTTTTTGGTTTTTAAATCTTTGAAAACTTTATCTAGAATTTTTACTTATGGAATCTTAAGAAAAGAAATATTAACTACTAAAAGTAACTTAGGCGTAGATATTAAAATAAAAATTAAATAGTTAATGAATATATTTTTATTTTTTCTAATTTTAGGAATTATTTTTTTTGTCTACAAAAAAATTAAATATAAAAAAATAAAGAACTTAAAATTAAACAAATTTAAAAATAAACTTCAAAGCACACAAACAAATATTGAAAGAATTTTTTTAAGAGAGGAAGAAAAAACCTTTTCAAACCCTAATATAAATATCTATATTGGGAGTTATGATAACGAAGAAAATATTAATAGGAAATCTAATATTCACAGAGCAAGGCTTTCAAAATTTAAGAAATCCAAATTAAATGGTGAAATGATATTTCAAGATAATGAACAAAGGATTTATAAATTTAATAATGGTAAGAAAGTTTATTTATAAAAAGTTTACTTATTGTTTTTGTTCTAACTACACTCAAGACTTTCTCTGGTTGAAACGCCTGTTGTTGGATTGATCCCATCAGCAATTTCACAAAGATTTCTTTGGTCTTCGCTGTCAAGAATAGCGTAAGAAAAATCTGCTCCTTCTATTTGAGCTCCTGCAAAACTGCTACCTGATGCGATCATATTTATTAAAACAGCATTTCTAAGATCTGTTTTTTGGAAATTAACTCGATCAGAAAGAGTATCGGTCAGGTCGATTCCATTTAAATTAGAACCTTTTAAATCAGATAGGGTTAAGGTTGTCCCATGTAAATCAACGTCACTAAAATCTGCATCTCTTGCCACTGCTCCAGCTATAGATGACAAATGAAGATCCTCTCCATGGAAATCAAATCCTGTAATATTAGATCTTACATAACTTGGAACTTCATCTCCCTCGCCCTTAACAGCTACATTTGCTCCAGCGAAAACTGGAGAGGATAAAACTAAAAAAGAAAAAGTTATGCATAAAAGATATTTTGAAAATCTGAAAAATTTCATACTATAGAATTCGAATATTATTATTTTATAACAATTAGATAATTTTTTAAATCGATGAATAAATTTAGAATCCCTTTTTAAGATTATTTAACACTATAAATTTTAAATCTAGGCTCTAAATTAGTTATACAATCTAGAAGTTTTTTATTATCTTTGCTATTGGTAACTTTGAATTCAGATTCAACTGTACCGCCTTTATCTCTAATGGCTTGATTTAAAACTATGGAACCGTTTTCGTCAGATACCGATCTATGAAAAGTTCCTCTAGGTATCCTTAAAATATATCCGCAAGATTCTAATCTAACTTTATAAAAAGGATAATCCCAACCAAAATTGACAAGAAAAAATGTTCTACCCCCAGAGATAGCTAATAGATTATCTTCTTGATTGTGATGTATGTAAAATTGCCAATTATTAAAATCTTCATCATTTGGAGGACTAACAGCAGGACCACTGTGAATAACTAGATCTCTATAATTTGATTCATTAATACTAATATCAAAAAATCTGACGTCTTTTGTATCGCGAAATTTTTCATAACTTATCAATTCAAACATTTTTGGTTTATTTGACTTGATAACTGGAATTTCTAAACTTGAGTTCAATTTTCTTTAAAGATTAAACAAATGAAAACAGATATATATATCTAAGAACGTATCAATTAACACTAAAAAAGAAACATATTATTATTTAAATTTTTTATTATTTTAAAAGATTAAGAATTTAGTGTTTATTTTATTTCAAGAGGTTTGATTTCCCAGGATAAAGTATTTTCTAAATTATTTTTTCCTGTAAAGTTTCCTGTAATTACAGAGGTTAAATTAGATTTTGAAGAGGATACCAATGTTAAATATCTATCATCTATTAATCCTTTTCCGCTTGGATCAAAACCTCTCCAACCAGCCCCTGGAATATATAATTCAGCCCAAGCGTGTAAATCCAACTCAGAGGGTAACGGATCTTCAAAATGATAACCACTTACAAACCTACTTGGGATACCTATAGACCTGCAAGCTTCAACCATAAGCATTGCTAAATCTCTGCATGAACCTATACGTTCTCTAAGTGTTCTGCTAGCCGGCCATGCTGGACCAGTATGTCTTTTGGTATATTTAACTCGATCTTGAATAATCTCTATAAGTTGGTAGGTAAATGATAATGCGTTATTAAGGCTTCCTGCTAAGGCTTCTTGGGCAAGTTCTACGGCAGAGGGATCGTGTTGTCCATTTGGCATCCATCCCTCTAATGCTCCCTGTAAATCTCTGTTAATAATGCTTCTACAAAAAGGTAATGTTAAATCTCTATTTTTAACTCCATCAATAATGTTTGGATGTTTTATAGTTTCAACTTCGCTGATTGATTCAATAATTAATTCATCTGTTAATCCATTGAATCTGATTCTATTAATCTCTTCTCCGCTAGCAGCAAGTAATGGATAAATAATTTCTGGTTCTGGGGTTATTTTTAATTCAAAATTCTTTAGTTTTTGGAAGCCATTTGACCTTGGCTTTATACATAATCTATGCTCGCCTAATTGAACAGAGTCTTCGTATTTGTATTCAAGTTTGTGAATGTATTTAATTCTCATTAATAAACTTATTAATTAATAAAATATTTTTCTTGAATGAGATCATTTAATTTATTTAAATCCATTTGCAATGAATCGATTGCCTCATGTAAACCATCATTGATTATATCTTCAATTCTGATATAACTCCACTTTGCTTTAAGCAAACCTCTCATGCATTCTAATTCTGAAGGATTTTCAGTAGATGGTGAGGTATCTATCGATTTAAGTGTATTACTTATCCCATCAAGACAGAATCTTACTGATCTCGGAAAAATTGGATCAAGTAAAAGAAATCTCGCAACTGAATTAGGCTTTATAGAATTTTGCACTGCTTTCCTAAACATTTGATAAGCTCCAGCTGAACGTAAAAGTGCAATCCATTGCAGCTCATCAAGAACTCCTCCAAGCTCATCTAAGCTGGGTAGAAGTAAATAGTATTTAACATCTAAAATTCTTGATGTTTTGTCAGCTCTTTCGATCAATCTTCCAAGAATGCTAAATCTCCAGGCGAGGTCTTTGCTTAGAGTCGCATCTGTAATTCCATAAAAAAGCTGACATTCCCTCCTTATCTCACTTAATTGTTCTTGTCTTGGTTTATTCCATATTGCCTCTCCTTCTTGCATATTCCAATATAAAATATTTATCTGTTCCCACATTTCGGTGGTCATGACATCTCTGATTTGTCGTGCATTTTCTCTTGCCATTTGAATGCAAGAAATTATACTGTTTGGGTTTAAACGATCTCTTATTAAAAAATTAATAACGTCATCAGGTTTTTTCTCTGGGAATCTTTTATCAAAAGATTCTCTATCACTTGAAGCATCAATTAAGGGGAGCCAAGGCTCTGCACTTCCTGGCGGACAATCTAATGACATTGCTTCACTTACTTCAACGAAACGAGATATGTTTTCTGCACGTTCTAAATAACGATTGATCCAATAAAGAGATTCTGCTACACGACTTAAAAGCATATTATTCACCTACAACCCATGTATCTTTGCATCCTCCACCTTGAGAAGAATTAACGACTAATGATCCTTTTTTTAATGCTACCCGCGTAAGCCCACCTGGGCTAACCCATGAATCTTTTCCTCTTAAGATATATGGTCTTAAATCGACATGACATGGATATAGTTCTCCTTCACATAACGATGGCACAGTAGATAATTCTAATGTTGGTTGTGCTATGAAATTTCTAGGATTATTTTTAATTTTATTAGCGAATTCCTCTATCTCACTCGTTGTTGAGTGAGGGCCAATTAACATTCCATACCCCCCAGCTTCTGCGACAGACTTAACAACAAGTTTTGATAAATTTTCTAAAACATATTCTCGATCCTTTTGATAATGACAAATATACGTTTCTACATTTTTAATAATAATTTCTTCATCAAGATAATATTTAATCATTTTTGGAACAAAAGAATAAATCATTTTGTCATCTGCTATTCCAGTCCCAGGAGCATTTGCTAAAGCAACATGACCTGCCTTAAAAACATCAAGTAATCCGCTAACACCAAGGCAAGAATCTTTTCTGAAATTAAGAGGATCTAAGAAATCATCATCAATTCGTCTGTAAATGACATCTACTCTTTTTAATCCTGAGGTAGTTTTTAAATATACATAATCATCATTACAAACTAAGTCATGACCCTGAACTAATTGGATGCCCATTTCTTGAGCTAAATAACTATGTTCAAAATAAGCACTATTAAAAATTCCTGGAGTTAGTAGCACTATCTTGGGAGTGTCAGTCCAAACTGCAAGTTCTTGAAGGGTTTTTAAAAGATATGATGGATATTCATCAATTGGTTTTACTATTCTTCCTGAGAAAAGATTAGGAAAAATATTTTTCATAACTAATCTATTTTCTAAAAAATAAGCAACTCCAGAAGGGCACCTTAAATTATCTTCTAAAACATGCCAATCTCCTCTTCTATCCCTTATTAAATCAAGTCCCGAAATTTGACACCATTTATTTAGTGGAGGTTTGAAACCTATCATCTGAGGTCTCCAACCTTCTGAACTCTCTATTAATTCTCTTGGAATTATTCCATCATTTATTATTTTTTGAGAATTATAAATATCATCTAGGAATAAATCTATTGCCTCAAGCCTTTGTTTTAGGCCTTTTTCTAACGTTACCCAATCATCTTTACTAATTATTCTGGGAAGTGGATCAAAAGGTAATATTCTCTCAGTACCTTTTAAACCAGTATCGTTTAATCTAAAAGTTGCACCATGTCTTAGTAATAATTTTTTTGCGGCAGAGTGATTCCTGTTTAATTCTTCAAGTCCCATATTATCTAAAGATGAAAGAAGTGGAATCAGTATTTCTCTTGCAGAGTTAAGGTTGTCCTTAAAGTATTCATCAAAACTATTTTTAGGCTGATATCTTGAAAACATATATTTCATCGTTTAGTAACTTTTACTTTAGCTTTATATCTTTATTCGTATTTATGGCTACAAAAAATAATATCTCTTGACTAGATCTATATCATTATTTTGATCATTGAAGTATATTTCTTAAAAATCTAAAAAGCATGAGTTCTAGTAATTGGCAATTTGTTTTTTTTAGATATTTCGCAAGTTTTCTTTTTATCCTCTCTCATAGTTTGCTGGTTCTTGATCATCTACCAGTAGGAGCGGCACTTCACGGACTTGGGGAAGTTTTTATTGCGCCTTGGGCTTTTAGGGAAAGAGCATGGGATCTTGTTGTTATTGCAGTTTTATTTTTCTTCTTCGATATCTGGGGACTTATAAACACTCCTTGGAATTAACTGATATTATTTATTTACTAATTCAGGGAAAATCATAATAAAAAATGAATTCTTATTTTAATCAAATTTATAAAATAATTTTTCTTTTTTTACTTACGAATAGTTCCAGTTTATATGCACATAATTTATTTAATGGTGGTTGCCAAGAACATTGTGGGCAAAAAGTTAAAGTAATAAGTAATAAAAACAAATTAAAAAATATTAATTATCAAATAAATATTGAAAGTAAAAATTCTTGTTTAAATAAATCACTTTGTAGAGGTTGACCTCTTGAGATTTTTTTAATTGTTTTATGAAGTTTGTTCTTTGATAATTATCATTAAATTACCATTTGCTTGATAATTTTTATTAGGAGGATTTATTTGATTTTTAATTAAAAAAATAAAAGTATAAATCAACGGTAGAAGTAATGATGAAGCAGCAACTAAAGCGATTATTTGGTTTAACCTAATATATGGTTTTTTTATGAGATCCTCTCCGCATAATCCACAAATCAAATTACCTTTTAAGGATTGTTTTTGAAATTGATATTTAGGATTGCAATATGGGCAATAATATCGAACCATTTTTGAATTTTATTGTTTTAATCATTATCTATAAAACTAGAAGAAAGTCATCTTATTAAAAAAAGAGGGCTAATTTAAGCCCTCTTTTATCTCTTAATTATATTCTTTACTGAAGTTATTAACGCACCTAAATCATGGATCCTTGTTGCTAACTTCTTTTAAGCTAATGCTCACCAAAATTAACTAATTGTCTTTAACTGGGGCAAAAACTCTAGAATTAAGCTTGTTTCTTAAAGGGCACCTAAACGATGCAGAAGAAGGAAGCTTAGACATTAATAAAAAATAATTGGAGCAGTTAATTAAATTAGTTCGGTTTATTCCGAAATTTCAGGCAGGCTATCGATCATTTTGAAAGACCTCCTAGAACTCAACAATATAAAATTAGGAAAATATTTCTCTAAAGACAATCCGTTTTTATACGCATTGCTTTTTAATTAAAAATGTCCGAGAGTAGTAATTTCAATCGTGCTAATTTTTTTGAGATATTTTTAGTAAGTTTTGCTTATTTCTTTTGATATTTAATTCGTCTATCTTAATTTTAAATAATTGAGGAAATCTTTTATGAATCATTCGAAAGAAGTTAGTAAAACTGATAAATCAAATCCCATAGACGAATATTTTCAATGTCTCTCATATTGCGATATTCACCCAAAAGGGATAGATAATGACTGTGAGGTCATTTGTATGGAAAGGCATTTAAAAGCTAACTATTGGTAATTAATAAATTTCTACTTTTTAATTAAATCCCTTTGAAAAAAGGTTAGTACGAACTTTAAATTTCCATACATTTACAACACCTTTTGCATTAACTGCTGCAAGTGCACAATCATCAGGTCTCCATGATATTGCCCCTACCAAATCTCCGGCGAATGCAGCCCCAACAGGGTCTCCATTGCCGTCATTTTTTAGGAAACTTGCAACAACAGAACCATCCCTAGATCCTGAGGCTACAAGCATACCTTTATTTGAAAAGGCTAAGCTCGAAATAGGTTCTGTATGGTGACATAGCTCTCCTGGCATAGTCCCTTCTGGACCATTGCCTATAAAGCTCCATACTGTAATTCTTTCACTGCCGCTAGTCGCTAATAATTTTCCGCTGTCATCAAAAGAAAGGTGACTTGGTTTCCCAGGGTAGCCAGTCATTTCAGCATCCATTCCTGTTGATCTTCTCCAAAAATGAACTGAATTGTCTTGACTCCCGCAGGCAACTATATCTCCATCAGGGCTTAATTCCATAGAGACCAATGATCCTTGCCACTCCAGTTTTTGATTCGTTTTACTATTAACAATGTCAAAGAATGTCACTCTGCCGTAGCATGCAGTTGCGAGCTCATTTTTATTTGACCATGTTATTGCACTTACTGTGCTTGGATGGTCTTCTGAGATCCATTTCTCTTCTCCAAGTTCATTAAAAACATATACTTTTTTTGAAGAAGCTATCGCTAAAAATAAACCGTCATTAGACCACTTGAGGTGTTCTACCCAACCCTTACCAAGATTAAGTGTTTTAATTACTTTACCTTCGTGGCAATTACAAATTTGAACATTTCCATCCTGACCTGATGTTGCAAAAATCTCACCCTCTGGATGAATGGCCATTGCTAATAGACCACCGGAGTGTGTATTTTCTTTTTTCCAAATAATTTTTCCAGTATCTCCTTCGAACGAAAAAAGACCTCCTGCTACGTCGCCAACAATAAATTGTTTTCCTTTAAGAGCCCAGCCACATGCTATGGCGTAATCGTTAACTTCAGCAGTCCATCCTTCATGGAACATGCCTCTTGGGCTAAATGGTTCTATATCAGGCATTTATCAAAGCCTTCTTGCATCTCTTTCTCATTTAAATTTCTACCGATAAAAACAAGTTGATTTCTACGAGGTTCGTTACCCCATTCTTTATCAGGTTGTGCAGTAAATAACATGTGAACTCCCTGGAAAACTATTCTCCTTGGGTTACCTGAGTAACTTATGAAACCTTTAGTTCTGAATATATCAACTCCTTTTTCTGATAGAAGTCTTCCCATCCAAGTATTTAGTTTTTCTGGGTCAACATCTCCAAAACGCTCTATAGCAATTGAACCTACTTCATCATCATGTTCGTGCTCTGCTTGCCAGAATCTTTCAGTATTAAATGGAATCTCTTTATTTTTGACACTTTTAATGACTTTCATATTGAATTCTTCAGCGGTGTGCTGTGTAAACAAACCTATTTTTGTTGGTTTTTCTATGTTCAGGATGAAGGATTTATTTCCTTTATCCGCCAATTTGAGATTTATATGTTCTCCATATGGGATGGTATTCCCAGGATCTAAACTATTAGCTTTTTCTGCATAAATTCTCACGGAAGATTCAGCACCATTTTTAAGTTCCTCTTCACTCTCTCCTTGGTTAGCGAGGGCTACTAAGGACATTTCTGGATCTGGTCCTTCTTCTAGTATTAATTCATATTTACCTGCATCAAGATCGTAAACACCTGTCCATTCAAAAGGATATTCTGGTTCAAGGAATGTTGGCCTGCGTTTAAGGATCTGATCAAGATCAAATGCACTTAGATTTAAGACTGTTTCAATTGGTACTTTGGCATTCTCGGCTCTAATAATTCGGGTCATTCGGTTCATATCTCTCAATCTCGATTCAAGAGTATCTAGTGCATCGTCAGAGACTAAATCAGTTTTATTAAGGACAAGAACATCTGCAAATGCCACTTGTTCTGAACTTTCATCACTCCTTCCTAGCTGCTGATCAATGTGGGCAGCATCAACTAAAGTTACAATTCCATCAAGAGTGAATTCAGAACTTATCTCTTCATCCATGAAAAATGTCTGAGCAACTGGTCCAGGATCTGCTAATCCTGTCGTTTCTACTAAAACATAGTCAAACTTATCTCTTCTTTTCATGAGGTTGCCAAGGACTCTTATTAAATCACCACGAACAGTACAACAAATGCACCCGTTTGACATCTCAAACACTTCTTCATCGGCATTAATCACGAGCCCTTGATCTATGCCTACTTCACCATATTCATTCTCAATTACGGCTATTCTTTTTCCGTGCTCTTCACTTAAAATTCTATTAAGCAGGGTAGTCTTCCCTGAACCTAAGAATCCAGTGAGGATGGTTACGGGAACTTTATCTTTGATGCTCATTTACTGATTTTTACTAAATAAACAATAGTTTAATAATAGTAATAATGAGGAATGAAAACCGTTTTTATTAGAAAAATTTAATCTGAAAGTTTGTACCATTCAGACTCAAGATTGGAGCCAGATTCTTTATCACAACTTCCACCTAATGAATTAACAATTGTACAAGTATTGTGAACAGCTACTGAAACCGTATTACCATCCATCATCAATCCATCAACGAATATTTGATTAGAAGCTAAAGGAACTGAACTTTGTCTACTTAAGTTCCTTAATAACTTAGATGCTGGAATTTGTTCAGGAAATATTGCCTGAACTTTCTCTTCATCTAACATTGTTAAAGTTGAACTTATGTTGTCTGGCCTTAAGCTTGAGGAGTCGCCAAGAAAGTCAAGTAAACTAATGGTTTCAAAACCAAATGCATCCCCGTAGTATTCCATTGCTTTGTGTTTAGACACAATTACTCTGTTTTCCTCAGGAATAGAGCTTACTTGTTCGACTATCCAACTATCCAAGCCTTCTAAGAGAGAATCAGCTTTTTCGAATCTTTCATTAATTAGTTTTCTGTCACCTCTATTAAAAACTGAAATATCTTTTTTTAAACTTTTGCTTATAAGATCTCCCATTTTTATGATGTTATGCGGATCATGCCATACATGTGGATCTAGACCTCCATGGTCATGATGATGATGCCCCTCTCCTTCGTCTGGAACTTGTGCTATTGGTTCTACATCACTATTTGAAACGTCTTTAAAAAAGTGTTGAGTTGCTTCAAACTCAAAAGGCATGTGTTCAGTAAAAAATATATATTGGCCATCTTCTTTGATATCCACGTTAAAAACAGTACTTTCTTTTCTTTGATCAAAGTTAAGAACAAAAGCTTTATTACTTGCTATCAAAGTACCATCATTTTTTCTGCTTATTGAGTCTTTAGATCCTAATAATTCTTTGGCTAAATCTTCAGACCCTTCTATGTCATTAGATTTGAGAATCACCATCTTCATTGCAGGATCTGCATATTCGCCATCGACTTTTTCAAATGACCATTTGTATGAACCTTTAGAAAGTTGAAATTTGCCTGCCCATTCGAAAGCACCTTCAGCATGATCATCATGTCCTCCATGGTCTGAATGATCATCATGACCTCCATGATCAGATTGATCATCTACTTTAGCTGAATGTTCAGAATGATCGTCATGTCCACCATGGTCTGAGTGATCATCATGACCTCCATGATCAGAATGATCATCTACGTCTATTGCACTAACACCTACAACAACAGTATTCTTTTTATTTTCCCAATTTTTCATACTTGGAGTCATTTCTTTACCAAGAGTAAATACTTTATCTGCGCTATTTAGTAATTGAGCTTGCTTTGGATTGATCTTTAAGTCATGAACATCTTGTTTTCTATCTACTAAGCATGTAACTTCGTCAGATGGTAATGCAATTGATTTAACTAAATCACAAACTAGTGGTTCTACTGCTACGTATGACTTTCCTTTAGCCATAACATCCTGCCCAAAACCAGAAAATATAATCGTTCCAGCGATTACGGAATTTTTAATAATTGACTTACTCGAACCTTTTTTATCTGATAAAAATCTTTTAAAAATTGTCATGAAAATAATTAAATACTTAAAAATGATAATCATTTTCATAACGTCTGACAAGTAAAGGTATCAAATGTTATGAAAATAATACCCAACTTGTATTATTGGTAAGCTTGTAAAGTGACTTTTTTAAAAGATTAATTAATGGCTACTTTAGTCGCTGAAAATTTAACCTTTGCATACGCAAAAAAAAGTAAGCCAGTTTTGAATAAGGTATCGGTTGAGATTAAACCTGGAACTCTAACAGCGTTAGTTGGCCCAAACGGGGCAGGTAAATCAACTCTTTTGAGAATTTTGCAAGGACAAAATGCTCCAGATAGAGGCGAAATAAAAATTGACGGTGAAAATTTATATAGATCTAGAGCTCTTGTGGCACTTATGCCTCAAAGAAGTTCTATGAATTGGAAGTTCCCCATTACAGTTGAAAAATTGGTATCTCTTGGTCAAATAAAATATTCAAAATCTAGAAGTAATAACCCATTTCAAATTAAGACTCTTCTGGCATATCCTAATTCTTGGATTAATAAATGTTGTGAATTAGAGGCGACAATGCAGAGAGTAGGCATTGCAAGTTTGGCTAATAGAAGACTCGATTCTCTTTCAGGAGGACAGCAGCAAAGAGCTCTATTAGCAAAAACTCTTATGTCCCCGGCAAAAATATTTCTTTTAGATGAACCTTGTGCAGCTTTGGACCCACCTGCAAAGGAGGATTTTCTTAAAATTGTTCGTCAACTTGCGGATGCGGGACTTTCTTTGCTCGTAAGTAGCCATGATTGGGGCGATTCTTTAAATAACTATGATCAAGTAATTGTTCTTGATAAAAGTGTTTTGGCAGTTGGTAGTCCTGACCAAATAAAAGATAAATTAGAAGCAATAAACATTAGCTCTACAAACGAAAATAATTTCTGTGGTTAGAGAATGTTCCTTTTTAATTCTGAGCTTGATAACAGTTTTGGCAAAGCCCGAAATACTCGAGGGTATGAAACAACAATTGGAATTTCTTTGGATTTGTTTTGGGCGTATGAATATCTTTTACCGGGCATCCTTCCATTTTTGAGGTCTCACCACATTGAACACAGGTCAAATGATGAATATCTCTATCTACGGGAGTGTACAGAACCTCTCCAGTTGGGAGATGTCTAGAACGTATTAAGCCATGCTTTATCAGAACTTGAAGATTCCTGTAAACAGTCGTCAGTCCCATAGCCTTTCCGCTTTCTATCAATTGTCTATGCAACTCTTGACCAGTCAATTCATCCTCGCATTTATTGAGTTCTTCAAGAAGTTGTTCTTGTCTTTTGGTAATGTCAGACTTAGTTACCATTGTTTCCGTAATCTTTTTTTGTCCCGTATTTTTGATCATACCGAATCATTCGAATAATGTCTTTTATTAATAACAACTGGTGGCTGGTTCCATTAATAATAACTATATTCTCCGGGATTTTATGCCCAGCTATGGGAACTGTATTAATCACTCATAAGAGATTATTACAAGTTAATTTGATCTCTCATTGTGTGTTGCCTGGACTTGCTCTAGCATTAGCGCTTGGAATTCACCCCTCAATTGGTGGTGTTATAAGTGGTCTTCTGGGCTCAGTAATTGCGGAAAGTTTAACTAATAGAAAAAGTGAAAATTATGAAGCAGTTATGAATACTATTCTTGCTGGAATGCTTGGGTTTGGGGTCCTTATAATCCCTTTACTAGGAATAAGGATTGATTTGGAGGCAGTTTTATTTGGCGATTTATTGACAGCAAATTATGAAGATTTACTTAGAACAATAATTGCTTTTTTAGTATTTATACTTTTAATTACTTTTGGATATGAAAAGGTTGTTTATGTTGGATTAGATCCAGAAGGTGCATCCGCAAGTGGTATTAACGTTTCATTATTAAATCTTGCTTTGAGTTTTACAACGGCATTAGTAATTGTTAGTTCAATGTCAGCAGTGGGAGTGATTCTTGTTATTGCTCTTCTTTCTACCCCAACTCTGTTAGGGCTAAATAAGGCTCATAGTTTAAGAATTGCAATGATGAGGTCTTCATTTTTTGGGTTTTGCATCTCACTTCTGGGCTTTATTCTCTCTATAGTCTTTAATTTGTCACCTGGACCTGCAATTAGTGTTATTTGTGTCGCATCTCTTTTGATTCCTAAACTTCGCAAATAATTAAATCTTAAATGTCCAATCAGAGTTTAATGCTTGAGCTTCTGGATTGTTTTTTAAAGCTACTTCCATAGCCTCTTTTTTATTATTAGCTATAACAACTTCATCAAATTCCTTTCCATTTTTTTTGAGACTTACTTTGAAACGCATAAAAATTTTTTAATTAATCAAAAGTTAACCACTAAGCAACTAGATTTAAATACTTTTAAAAGTTAATTGATGAAATAGAAACTTTAGTTATTTTGAAGTTTTTCTACTACAGATTCTTTCTCAATTTTAGCTACATCCTGTAATCCATTAGCATCAAACCAAGGAGCGTTTTCCCAATTAAATCCTTCCCCAAAAGTATTATCAGGAGCAGCTACGTACCAGTGACATGATGAATCTGGAACATCTACAGCACATTTTGACCAGTCAGCTTCCCACTGTGGAACTTGTACCCACATCACAGATGCTAATAAAAAAGAAAAAATAAAATTCATAATTATCAGTTAGCAAAATTTTGAAAGATTTTTTTCACATTCTTTCTTTCTTTTCTTCCAGTAATTCTCAAGTATTTGATATTTATGCTTATTTTTGAATTGACTTAAATGAATATTATTTTGATTAAGAACTGAAGTATTTTTGATTTTCATGACCCAAGCTGTCTATGTAGAACATATTTAAGACACTTTGTATATTTTTTGAAGTGAATTTATACTTAATTTTTGTCTTACTTTTGTGTAGGTAAGTATTTTTCGGGATTATTTTCAATATAAGTAAGTGAATATTTGACAACACCCACTATTACTGAAAAAAGAGCAATTGCCGAAATAATAAAAATGATTTTTTTGTAAATGCTTTTCATGAATTTTTAATTTTTTTGATTATTTTTTTCATCAATGCCCAATTTTTCTGAAAGATTTAAATAATTAGTAATTTATACTGTAGCCTTTTAAATTACCTACGGAGTAGATTAAATACATCAGAAACTCCTCACACACTTTTTTCTGATAACTTTAAAAGTACTCGACCAAATGTTTGAGTACTTTTTGTCTTTTTTGCGATGTGACAGTTAAGATAGAGGTCTATTAGACATTACATATTTTGAATTTAGGTGTGATATTAGTTTTGTGTGTAGGAGGAATTGATTTGTTTCAGTGGAAACAAGGAAACACTTGATTTAAATCAATTTTAAAAAAGATCTCTCTATGAGAGGTCTTTTTTTTTTGGATTATTAGAATTACATATTAAAGCCTGAACATAAAAACATATATGCTTTCCTTTAAAATAATTAGATACGTTATTACAAATTAGTAATTTAATTAGTTAGATTATGGATCGTTGAATTCTTCTGTTAATGAAAATACTATTTTTAGCAATTTTAATTTTTTCAAGCTTTTTATTCCCTTCTTCATCATTTGCCTCACATGTAGAACTTAAACCTTGTGTAGAGATTGCTCATTGTGTACGAGAAGAATGGGAGGTTAACAATATTGAGAAACCTTTTGAAGAGATTAAAACATTTATCGAAAATACTCCAAGAACTGAGATTGTCGAAATTAATGGTGATTATCTTCATGCTGAGGCAACCAGTAAATGGATGAAGTATGTAGACGACTTAGAGGTATCCTTTCTACCTGAATCAAACATCTTATCAATAAGATCAGAATCAAGAGTTGGAGAAAGTGATTTAGGAGTGAATCAAAAAAGAGTTGATTTACTAAAATCGAAAATGTTTTAATATAAAAAGTAAAAAAAATAATAATTTGTTTTTATTGTTTTTTGTATAACTTTTCTTTTTTAAAAAAAAATTAGCAGATTAAAAAGTGATAATTGTCATCATGCCTTGATAATGGCAAATTTATTAGATTTTCTCTAAAAAGATGATCATAAATTTTATATATTTATTATTATCTAGTTTTGTTTTTTTCTGGTTTTATATAAACATTAAAAAAAATGGACTTAAATGGATAATCATATTGGTATTATTCATTGGAGGGTTTTTTAAAATATTTTTCACCTTACCCCCTAATTTATTTATAAAAATATTTTTTCTTGTTATTTATACATGGTGCACTGTTGGAATAAATGTAAATTTCATGATCCCTTTGATTAGTTTGATTGACCAAAAAATAGTGAAAAAATAAAATTAAAATATGCCTTAATTGTAAGTACAAAAATAAATCTATCTCCTTAATAAGCAATATTAAAATTTATAAGATTTATTTTTTTTCTCTTGAAAGTCTTTTTCTTGTATATCTAGTCTTTAATGCCAAGTCTGTCATTGTATATATTCCAAATAAAAGAATGACTATTCCAATAAAGTATTTCATTATTTTTTATGTAATTACTATTTTTAGGATTTATTAATTATGCCAACTAATTTTAATATCTATTTCTTGAGATAAATTTCTTGTAACTGGACATTCTTTGGAAGCTTTTTTCAAAAAGTCAATAGTTTCATTAGAAGTGCTCTCTGTTATAAAAATATCTATTATTAGTTCTTTTATCTTCCTCTCGCTATTTTGTGTCATTACTTTTTCAATATTTAAATATATACCTTTCAAATCAAATCCTTTCGATTTAGCTTTGATTGCCATAATGGTTAGCAAGCAAGTACCTAGAGATGTTGCTAATAAATCAGTTGGGGAAAAACTTTCACCTTTACCGCAGTGATCTAAAGGTGCATCAGTTCTAATAATACTTCCAGATTGTAGATGAATAGCCTCACAGTTTAAATTTCCTAAATAAGAACATTTAACTTTAGTCATTTTAAAAAATTAAATTAGGACAATATTATTAATAAAAAATTATGGAACATAAGAAGATTATTGATGAGAAATTTTTTATTTTCATATTAGTGGAGTATTAAGGAAATTCATCATTCAAGTTTTGAAATCAGTTTTTATGTCCATATTCCTCTAAGCAATACTCAATTAATTCAATTGATTTATTAAGAGTTCTTTTATTTTTATTTTCTAGATCGAAGCATTCATTTAAAACACGTACAGATTCATTTAAGAATGATTCTTCTTTATTTTTTAAATCTTTAACTTGATTTATATAAATTAATTTTTTAATCCCAATAAGGGAAAATATGATTATTGATATTGTAAAAATTGCGATTTTGAATTTATTCATACAATAAGTTATTACAAATATTTTAATTTATTTAATATCTAAAAAATTTACTTAGCTTATAGAACTAAGTAATTACATATGTAGCTGCTGTTATTGCTATAACAGTAATTGAAATGAAGATGTATGGAACAACCTTTAAAGGTATATATAGATTCTTTTTAGACATAACTAGAACCTTTTTTAAAAATTCTTACATTCTCTTTAAACTTTATAAGTCTTCAAATATACAAATTAATTTTCTTTGCAAAAATTCAATTCTTTTAAAAGATTAACAATTTAATATTCATTGAATTTTCATTAAATAAAGTATTTCTAAATCCTGTCTTGAGTCCGATATTTTTCTTTTTAAGAAGATTAATTCTTCTTGGCTCATTTTTGATTCTTTTATCATCAATTCTGCTTGTTCAATAGCATGTTCTATATTTCTAATTTTAATTTCTCTTATTGAGGGATCATCTTTACATGCTTTTTTAGTATTCGCATCTAACATATGTATTAAAAAAAATCACCTTGAATTTAATCTAAATTAAAACTTCATTATGCTACAACCGCAAATTTAATTAAAATAAATTATTATCTATGTAAGAACTTTAACCTTAGCTAACCCTCTCTTCAATTGATCGAGTGGGTTTTTTTTATGGTGTAATATACTCCTAGCATTTAATATTAATTTGGAAGATTCAAAACTTAATCCTGAGGAAAATAATTCAATCGAATCGTCCCCTAATTTGAATGAAGACAATAAAGATCTTAATGAGGGGATTAAAAAAGAAGAAAATGTTAAAGCATTCACAGAATTTCTAGAGAAAGCAAGTAGTCAAGATTCTTTAGAAGAAAAAGTAAAGCTTGATTCTGAGCAACAAAAAACAAAAATTGACAAATCTCTTTTTAAAAGATTTCTTAATAATGGATTTGATGGCATTTCAACAAATCCAAACTATAAAATGTTGGCATTATTAATAATCCTTTTAATTAATTTGTCTCTATTTTTTGTAATTGGCAATATGGGTAAAGCGTTTTTAAGAAATGCTGGAATTATGGGTTAGAAATTATTTATTTCTTTTTGGATAATCATCTTTACAATTTTGATTCTTCAAATGAAACTGTGATATTTTCTTGTCAAATTAATATTTAAATAAAATTTGGATAATAAAGAGCCAGAAAATCCAGTCGTTTATCTTTCTAATTTAGTCAAGAAATTAGATGTAAAAAACAGAAATGGTTTAGTAGCCTTAGCAATAGTAAATCTTTTAGTAATTCTTTTATTTAAATTTTATTTGAAAGGATCTGGATTATTATCTTGAGTTTTTCTGCTGGTATTATTCAGCATTCTCAAATTGCTTTGCTAATCTAAATGCCTTCTTAATTATTAGAAAGCCACCATATGCTCCTGCCAGTAAAGGTAATACTATTAAAGGGTTAGGGGAATAATCTGAATAATTTTTCACACCCTCAACATATTCATAACCTGAACATTTAAGAAAGATAAAGCTAAAAAATGTGATACTCCAACCAATGATTGATAAAAAGCCACCTTTTTTATCTCCTTCATAGAATCTTTCTAGACCTAAGCCCCAACCTCCTATTAGGAATATTCCTCTAACAACTGAATTTTTTTCTTGATTTCTAAGCATATTAAAAAAATGTTCATTATGTACATAACCTACTTGTATTTAAGATGTGAGATGTTTTTATTAATTAATCTTTAAAATAAATTTATGATGGTTTTTCTATAAATTACAAAATTATCATTCAGTGTTTTAATTAATCATTAGAGAATGTATTTGAATTCAACAAGGAAATTGAAGGCCTTATATAAATAAAAATAGACCCATACATATCCTGCATAATTCTCATTTCATTGTCTAAATATACAATTGAAACCTGGCAATTTGGCGATTCTTTATTCCAAGGTAAATTATTCCATACCTCTTTAACTGGATACCATCTATCCATAAGTAATTCACTAAAAAATGGAATCTTATTAAGTCCATCAACTTTGGAAACTTTTGTCTTTTGTAAGTTCATATCAAGTAAATTATTTCTTAAAACTAAATCACTTGCAAGGGTTATTACTCTTCCACCAAAAGTAGGCAATAGTTTGAACCAACCTAAGAGAGGAATTGTTGTGAGGCCAAATATTGTAGTGTCAAAAGTAGATATAAATTCTTTTTTATCAAAATCAATCTTTTGAGCAATTCTCCCAATAGTTGATATACCAAAGGATCCTACTTGTAATTGATGTAATTTAAAAAAAAGATTACTTTTAAATTCATCATTTAATGCCTTTTCAATAGCAAGGAAGAAAGGAGAACTTCGAAATAATTCAACATTAGAAAAAATCAACTCCCACTCTCCAGACAATAATTTTTCTGATATTTCAAAACTAAAGTCTTTAAGAGCATTAATCAATTCATTCATTTCATTAGCTTTTTCCTCATACATAGGAGAAATTAATTTATTTAATCTTTGCCCTCTATCTGTAACAGCAGCTATTTTAAATATATTTGACTTTATCTCTCCAATTTCTTTCATAACTCCAATACAAGAAATACTTATTAATCTTAGGAATTTAATTTGAAGTTGATGGCAATTTTAATAATGCTGGTAATAAAATCAATTAATATTCTCCCCACCTTTTACCAATATCAAAACCCCATTCAGTGGTTAATCTAATTACTTCATCATGATTCTTGCATTTTGAAAGGGATACCTTTTTGCTAGGATTAATTTTTATTAGCTCAGCAATTTGATTAAGTTGCTCTATTTTTTTTAGAAAATTACTTAGATCTTTATCTGACATTTATCTAGGAAGTAAATTTTTGATCATAAGTAAATATGTAATAAAGAACCCAGGCAACACCAATAATCAGAATTGCAATCATTATATTTACTGACCAAACTACTTCTATCATGTAATTTTTTTGTATATTTTTAATATATCCAAAATTTAAACTAAATTAACCGTTAATAATTTAAATCAAGAACAATACACTACTTTTTCTAAGTGTATAAAATAGTCTTAAATAGTTTAAAAATTTATGGGAGAAGCTAAGAGAAGGGAAAAG